>JBFHTA010000131.1:0-10851 GCA_041590855.1 Pseudomonadales bacterium | reverse complement strand
GGGCGCGAAATTTCTACCACGATGGCGTTTGTTCGCTTGCTGTCAACGTTAGTAAAAGATAAGAAAATCGGTGAACGCATAGTGCCAATTGTGCCCGACGAAGCCCGAACCTTCGGGATGGAAGGCATGTTCCGTCAGTTAGGTATCTACTCGGCGGTAGGGCAATTGTATGATCCGCATGATTCCGGTCAGTTGATGTATTACAAAGAGGACATAAAAGGCCGGATTCTCGAAGAAGGCATTAATAAAGCCGGTGCCATGGCCGCCTGGATTGCGGTTGCTACCTCCTACAGCAGCAATAATTATCCGATGGTGCCTTTCTATATCTTCTATTCCATGTTTGGTTTCCAACGGGTGGGGGATCTTGCCTGGGCGGCGGGCGATATTCAGGCTCGTGGTTTCTTGCTGGGTGGTACTGCAGGGCGAACAACCTTGAACGGTGAAGGATTACAGCATCAGGACGGCCACTCTCATGTATTGGCATCGACGATTCCGAATTGTCGTGCATACGATCCAACCTATGGTTACGAACTCACTACCATTATTCAACACGGTTTGCAGGAAATGTATGGCGATCAGAAGAGCGTCTACTACTACGTGACTGTGATGAATGAAAACTATGAGCACCCGGACATGCCGGAAGGTGTTGAGGAAGGCATCATCAAGGGCATGTACTTGCTCAAGGAAGATAAAACCAACCGAAAAGCCCGTGTTCAATTGTTGGGCAGCGGCACCATTTTGCGTGAAGTTGAAGCGGCTGCAGAGATGCTGTCGGAAAAATATGACATTGCCTGTGATGTTTGGAGTGTTACCAGTTTCAATGAGCTGGGCCGTGAGGTTCAGTCGGTGGATCGCTGGAACATGCTGCACGCCGATAAAAAGCCAAAACTCTCTTATGTGAAAGAGTGTCTTCAAAATCGGGGGCAAGCCGCAGTGGCTGCTACCGACTATATGAAAATCTATGCAGACCAGATTCGAAAAGATGTGCCTATGGAATACATCACTCTGGGCACAGACGGCTTTGGCCGAAGTGACACGCGGGAAAAACTGCGCCACTTCTTTGAGGTTGATCGTGATTACGTCTGTATTGCGGCTTTGTATGCCTTATCGAAAGAGGGCGTGATTAAGCCTGCTGTCGTCAAAAAAGCGATGAAAGAGTTTGATATTGATGCTGAGAAGATTGATCCGATGTTGTTGTAGCAATCAGCTGGTAACAACGTGGTTGAGACGATCCGGTTGTTACTTTGTGGCTTTAACAATGGCGGGTGATCGATAAGGCAGTATTCATCCGGAACGCTATTTGCTGCGATAAGCTGCAATGTATAGACATATAGGTTCCGGTGCAGTGAACGTGCTTACTCAGTGATGGATCAGGAAGCGTGTAGTGCATGTGCTTCTGTGATCCGTTACTCGATAGAGACATGAGGGTTGAATAGAATGGATGAAATTAGAGTACCTGATCTGGGCGGCTTTGAAGGCGTAGAGGTGATTGAAATCTCAGTCTCGTCCGGAGATAAGGTCGAACAGGACGATGCCATTATTGTGGTGGAAACCGACAAAGCCACCATGGAAATCCCTGCGCCCATGGCAGGGGAAATTATTGAGTTAAAAGTCAAGGAAGGCGATAAGGTCAGCGAAGGTGATGTCGTTGCGACCATTAATGCGGGTGCTAATGCGGGGGCAGATGCCGGTGATCATACGTTGGGTGATGAAACCTCTGATTCTTCATCGGCAGACGATGGCGGGCGGGATCAAACCGCTGAGGTTGTGTCCGATACAACCAGCCAGTCAGGTGTCGGTTCAGCCACTGAACAGCCGTTGGTAGTGCCGGACTTGGGTGGATTCTCGGATGTGGAAGTGATTGAAGTCTCGGTTGAGGTTGGCCAGCAAGTCGCTGAAGAAGACACCTTGTTGGTCTTGGAAACCGATAAAGCCACCATGGAAATCCCTGCTCCGGCCGAGGGCGAGATTCTCAGCATCAAGGTGAAAGCGGGCGATAAGGTCAGTGAAGGCGATGTCATTGGTGCAATAAAAAGTGTTTCCGTTGCTACAGGTGAATATTCAGATAAGGACGATAAAACCAGTGGCGCTGCGGATTCTTCTCAACAAAACTCGGAAGAAAAGGTTAAAGTTCAAGGAGGTAGCGCCGATACATCTAAAGACAAGGCCTCTGCTCCACGCCAATCCGTTCCCCAAACAGGGCATGGTAGAAGCGATAAAACCGTTTATGCAGGGCCAGCGGTAAGAAAATTAGCAAGGGAGTTTGGTGTTTCACTAAACGAGGTCGTGGCAACCACCGGAGCCAGTGGACCAAGAGAACGGGTTCTGCAAGAAGACGTTCAGAACTATGTGAAACATCGTTTAAACGAAGCGCCAACCACTAAGGGCGGTTCGGGGATCGAGCCAATACCGGAAGTAGATTTCAGTCGTTTTGGGAATGTACGACATGAAGCGCTTAGCCGGATACAAAAAATCAGTGCTCAGCATCTGCATCGTTGTTGGTTAAACATTCCTCACGTTACTCAGTTTGATGAAATAGACATTACGGATCTGGAAGACTTTAGGAAGTCAGTTAATCAACAAGGCACTTATGAAACAAAGCTGACGCTACTTCCTTTCCTGGTTAAGGCCGTACAGAAAGTACTGGCTGAGATGCCTAGGTTCAATGCCTCTCTGGCTCCGGACGGCGAGACATTGATTGTGAAAGAGTACTATCACATTGGCGTCGCCGTTGACACAGATCAGGGCCTGATGGTCCCCGTAGTGAAAAATGTAGATACAAAAAGTGTCTTGAACATAGCGGCCGATTGCATGCAATATGCACAGCAGGCAAGAGCAGGCAAGCTCAAACCGGACGCACTTCAAGGCAGTTGCTTCTCGATTTCCAGCTTGGGCGGTATTGGGGGAACTCAGTTCACTCCGATCGTGAATGCGCCAGAGGTCGCCATTTTGGGTGTGTCCAAAGCCGCAATCAAGCCCATTTGGCAGGAAGGTGAATGGCAACCGAGATTAATTCTGCCTGTGGCTTTGTCCTATGATCATCGTGTGATAGATGGCGTCCTGGCAGCAAAATTTACGACCCGGCTGAAACAGCTGCTCGAAGACAGCAGGCATCTGCTGCTTTAAAGCTTTAACAAAACTGGTGTATTTATGAAGCTGATCATACGTCCTTTCGTCAAGTTGATGAATCAACTGAATTACGCTTACAAATTCAGTTTAATCAACATCATGTTCCTCCTCCCATTGTTGTTACTGAGTTATGGCTTGGTTGAGGAACTGGAATCGGACATTGAGGCCACTGAAAGTCAGCTCGAAGGGGTGGCAATTCTTGAAAGCACCTTTGCTTTGTTACGCGTCACAGCGGAATACCGGGATCTGAAAGCCGCGTTTATCTATAAAGAAAATCCGGATATGCGCGGTTTGATTGTTGAAACCGAAGCCAAGGTAGAAAGTGCATTTTCCAAGTTGGCCGAGATTAATCCCAAGTGGGATAAAGAGGGTCGCATTCTGGCGCAATTAACATTGGCCAATGACAGTTGGGAGAAACTCAAGACTGACAACGTTCGTGATTACTATGCCGACGAGCAAGTGAAGCGTTATCAGGACATGCTTAACCCCCTTATCCGTATTCTTAAAACCACCACCCGATCTTCCGGCTTGGCTCAGGCACCTGATCCGGCCGTGCTGAGCTTGCAGGAGATGTTGGTGCGCTTGTATCCCGAGTTTTCACCGCTGGTGGCAAAAGTTAGGGCCACTGGTATGGTCGCCTTCAATGCTGGTTTTCTGGACTCCGGAACGTCAGATTCATTGAACGAAGCCTATGATGGGTTTGTTGATACTCTGAAGCGTTTTGAAAAAGACGTGGGTGTTTTGATGGAAGAAGATCCTCGTCTGGCCCGTGCATTGGATGAGCCAGTGATGAATCTGGTCGGTGGCATGAACGATATGATGGGCTATCTGGATGAACGCCTGATCTCTGCCATGCAACTGGAAGGCTCATGGGATTCCTATTTCAAAGACATCACAGGCTATGTCGACACGCTGTTTATTGTGATGAGCGATACCGTTACTCCGTTAATGCAGCGCATTTTGGAAAACCGCTACGAAGAACAAAGCTCTACCTTGCGGATGTTCTTAATCGCTATCACCGTGCTGTTGGTGATTGTGTTATTGATGTTCCTGGCGTTCTATGTGTCGGTAAACGAAACCATTTCCAGCTTCCGTGCTTCGGCTACCAAAGTGTCCAACGGGGACATGAAAGTACGTATGAATATGAAAACCCGTGATGAAATGGGGCAGTTAACCACAGAGTTCAACACCATGGTTCAGCGTATCCATGATCTAATTCAAGCGGTCAGTATGACGGCAGTGGAAGTGGATACCCAGTCCAGTAAACTGGAATCGATTTCTTCCAAAAGCCGGGACTCGGTGGATCGCCAGATGCAGGAAACCGAGCAAGTGACGGTTGCGGTGAACGAATTGACCGCTCAGGTACAACAGGTAGAAGAAAACGCAGGCCAGGCCACGCAAGAAGCTGAAAAGGCGATGAAAGAGGCCAATACCGGGTCGCAACAAGTGGATGCAGCGCTTAAAAACATCGACAGACTGGCCAACGAAATCGAGAACTCGGTGTCAGTGATTAACCGGGTAGCGAAAGACAGCGCCAACATCAGTCAGGTATTGGATGTGATTAAAGGCATTGCAGAGCAGACCAACTTGCTGGCCTTGAACGCAGCCATTGAGGCGGCACGTGCGGGAGAGCAGGGCCGTGGATTTGCGGTGGTAGCGGATGAAGTACGTACCCTTGCTCAACGGACCCAGACCTCGACTGAAGAAATTGAAGAAATGATTTCCCGTCTGCAATCCGGTGTGAAAGATGCGGTGAAAGCCATGGAAGTTAGTCACGACCGTGCTACTCAAACGGTGGATGAGTCAGGCAAAGTTGGTGAAGTACTGGGTAATATTACCAATATGATTGAAACCATTACTGCAATGAGCCAACAAATTGCGTTAGCCTGTAGCGAGCAGACTAAGGTGGTGGTGGAGATCGACCGCAACATTAATTCCATTGCTGATCTCAGCCAGGAAACCTCCGGAGATGCGGAAAGCACGGCCAGGGCTTCGGCTGAAATGGCGCAGCTGACTCGTTCGCTGCAAGAATTGATCAGTGCGTTTAAAGTGTAAGCATACTAAGTGAATGTCACGCGGTGATTATTTGATAGTAACTTCGGATCACACGCGTACTCAGGTTAACGAACGTTTGGGCTCTCAACAGAGCCCTTTTTTATGCCTGAGATAAGCTAACGAAAACGTTACTCAGCGCCGTTTCTTACGAATAAAGCTTTTACTGATTTGAAATCCGCCAAAGTAATCGGCGCTGGATTCGCCAAAACCCATGCCGGCCGTCACACTGAGACTCCAGCCGTAATTGAGTTTTTGATGAAAGCTGGTGGAGAGGGAACGGACTGCTTCACTGAATTCGGATGAGGCTTCTTTGTGTCGGTAATGCAAACTGATGCTTTGGCTGCGACTGATTAAGTGGCGGCCACCAATTGAGAAAAACGGGCGGTTGTTATAGTTGGTGTCCTGTGTGTCGCCCATCCATTGATGACCGACCTTTGCGTCCAGAATCCATCGTCCGCTTCTGATATAGCCACCCGTAAACAGGTGGTAGTCGATCTCGCCTGTTCCCAGGTTTTCCCCGTCGTCAGCGGTCGGGAATTTAACGCCGCCGCCAAGGTTGAGGCTGGTTTTAGGGAAGGGCTTCCAGGGTAAGATATATTGAGTGGTCAGTCTCAGATCCCCCAATCCATCGCGACGGGTATCTCGCTCACTGCTTTCCATAAGAGGCTCACCGCCCTCCCGTAGAACTAACACATTTTCCGGACCAGAGATATTGAGGTAGGGAATCTGTGCATGAATGCTCCAGGCGTTACGGTGATAGCTTAATCTCAACGGAATACTGAGAACGTCCGTTGCCTTGTCCGATTTATAATCTCCATGGCTGAAATAACTGCCAATCCCCAGCGTAATTTTTTCATGAGTTACTGATCGTGTCTGCCTTTTGGGGGGATTAATAACGCGCACGTGTTCTGTTTTTGTGCCCGAATTGGCGTCGGAAGGAGCGTTTTCCGTTTTGGTTTGCTCTCTATTCTCTATCCCGGAAGTGTCGGCTGATACCATTGTTACCGAGCCGATCAATAGGCCGGTACAGAAGACTTTTGCAGTCGGGGTTCGTTTGCTTTTTATAAATGCAGAGGGGCGGGATAGGTTCATAGCATATGACACAAATTAATATCGATGCTTTAGTATAGGAGGGGCAGTTAGGTTATTGAATAGCAAAATGATTGTTCAATTGCAGTGGTAACTGAGGATTCAATTGATCCACAGGAATGCGTTTTGTTAGAGAGATCCACTGGGGCATCTTACGGCAGCGGTCCGGCGTGGTGCGAATGATTGATAACTGATTAGCATGGGGCGTTTCTTTCAGAACAAATTCAAAATGTTTGTCTGAGGTACAGCCGTTGCTGATGGCTTGAAAGTGTACTGTGATTTGGTTGTGTTCTTGTGTGATTTCTATGCTCCTAAGTGGTTCCGGTGTGGTTTGGGGGGCAGAGGCTGAGCAAGCGGATGTACCGAATGCGAAAGAGATCAGTAGGGCGGGGGTGGTGAATCTGGTTAACGGTTTCATAATAAGCTCCCGGAAAAAAGCCGGGCGGTTAGGGAGTACCGCCCGGGCGCTAGGTGCGCTAACGAAGGATTAGGGGATCATTGATTCAATGTGTCTTCTTGCGTTTGATAACTCCCAAGCTTAGAAGACTGAGTAGGGATAACAAAATCCAGTCTGAGCTACCGCCTCCGGAGCCGCCTGAACCTGAGTCAGAGCTGCCTGATGACGCACTCACACCGGCAGATGAGCTTTTAAAGTTCACATTATTCACGCTGGCTTTGGCTTCTGCTGTATTGGCCGCTTTCTTACGGTACACCCAGCTGATTTGATGCTTGCCTTCGGTCAGTTCAACCGAGTGGTGTTTGCTGCGTTGGATCGCGCGAGCACCAGAAATAGTAACAACCACTTCACCGTCTACCAGCACTTGAATGGTATTCTCAGGGGCGTCGCCTTCCAGGTTAACATCAAATTCAAAGGTGCCAGGGCCTTCGATTTCTGTCATCAGTAGGGCATCTTCATTTTCATTGACTTCATTACAAGCCAGTTCAAATCCGCCGTCTTGTTGGTCTTCACCCCACTCGGTGTCGCCGTCGAAATACCACTCTTCATCGTCGATACCTTCGATGCCGTCAAAGTCGTCGGTGACTTCCAACTTATTCAGAGCAACACCAAACAGGGCCACTTCGGCGGTTGGATGCTCGCTATCTGTAGTAGAAATACTGATGACACCTTCGTGGACTTCGCTGTTCTCGGCAGAGAAGCCAACCTCAATGTCACACTCATCTTCTGGTGCGAGGGTTTTACCTTCACAGTTTTCTTCAAGAATTTTGAAGTGTGTGGTGTTGTCCAGGCTGATGCCCTGAATGGTTAAGTCTTGTTCTGTGGTGTTGACCAGTGAGAAGCCTTCTTCAACGACTTCGCCTTGCCCGGCAGCAAGGAAGCCTAAGTAAATCGGTAATTCAAAGGCTAATTCAGTGTCTTCAAAATCCGGTAGATCAACGCCATCACCGTTGTCAGGTTCACCACTGTCTGGTTCGCCACCGTTATTGTTATCAGGTTCTTCTGTATCGTCAGGTTCTCCGCCATTGTTATTGTCCGGGGTGTCGCCATTGTCATCCGGGTTAGTGGGGTTGTTGCTGCCTTCGCCGCTGAATGGTGTGAGTTCACCGGCTTGTGCTTTAGCAACCCAATCCTGGTAATTGGAGACCTTGGTATACACACCAAAATACTCGGGCAGGGCGCAACCTTCCCCAAAACTAACGATACCGGTTTGAATCCAGCTGGAATTCTGCTGAACCAATAACGGGCCACCGCTGTCCCCTTGGCAGGAGTCCTTCCCGCCTTCCGGAAGACCAGCACAGATCATGTTGTCGGTGATCTCGATGTTTTGGCGTTGATAGTTGGTTTTACAGGTAGCGTGATCGGCCAATGGGACTTGCACTTCCTGCAGTATGTTCGGAAAACTTTCACCGGAGGTGGACATATTCCCCCAGCCCATGACTGTCAGGTTAGTGCCTGCATTAAGGCTGCTCATTACTGCCGGTGTGGCCATGCTAACGGGTTGTTTCTGGCTGGCGCTTTGAAGTTCCAGAAGTGCAATGTCGTGGTCATTGCCGTATTCACCATGCATATAGATGTTTTTAACGGATAAGGTTTCTTCAGTAGCGCTTTGTTGATTCAAATCGTATTCACTGATCACCACTCGAACGTTGGCGTAGTTTTCATTCTCAATACAGTGTGCGGCCGTCAGTACGTATTTTGACGCGACCAGGCTGCCGCCGCAGAAGTGTTGACCGTCTGTAGACTGAATCGAGACCATCCAAGGGTAGGTGTTTGCAACCGCATCTTGACCCCCGATGATCCGGATCATTCGGTTATCTTGATTATTTTGTTGAACGTGACTGGCAGTGTTTCCGGATGCCAATTGAGGTGCTGCCTGGGCTGCACAAGTGATGGCACCGGATACTGCGACCGCTAACGCCGTTCGTGTGAAGTGATTGTTCATAACGCTTGTCTCCGCTATCTAGGGGTTCTTTGTGTGGATATCTGTGAACCCTGTTGTGCTAAGTAAGCCGCCACATTATGAGTACGGCTTTGATGTATATCGAAGAGATCATCTCTTCTGTGTTGATGCTTTCTTCTTTCTTTAAGGCTCTTTCTTTATTGCTTTGCCTTGTTTGTTCTTGGTTGCTTGGTTTTGTGTGTCTTTTAATTGTGGGAAAAATTCCCTCTTTGTGGTTTTAACGATATGTGGGAAAATTTCCCTTGTCAAAGTTAATTGACTAAAATGTTGATAAGAACGACGAATGAATCACAGAAATAAAATTTTTGTGGGAATAAGTCCCTCGTGTGGCTATGATTGGCATTATGTCTGCAAAAATTCCTGACCCTACCCAATCCGCAGAGCCTCCCAAGGCGGTGCTGGCAGCGCTGAAACAGGTGCTGAAGCCTTTAGTGCGCCTGCTGTTGTCGTTCCAGATCACGCTTCCTTACTTGATTGAACTACTGAAGCGAACCTACGTTGAAGTGGCCGATGAGGACTTCAAGCTCGATAACAAAAAGCAAACCGATACTCGAATCAGCCTGTTAACTGGTGTTCACCGCAAAGACATTCGTCGATTAAGACACCCTGAATCACAGGATCAGGCCCGGGACGCCAGTACCAGTATTGGTGCTCAGCTGGTGGCCCATTGGGTATCCAAACCGGAATATCTGGACGAACACGGAGAGCCCAAACGCCTGCAGCTAAAAGCCGATCAACGAGCAGAAGCAGATTTTGAAGGCCTGGTTGCCAGCGTGTGTAAGCAGGACATTCGCGCACGGGTGGTGTTGGATGAGTGGCTGCGACTGGGTATGGTCACCATCACCGATGATCAATACATAGTGTTAAACAAGCGCGCCTTTATTGCTGATTCCAGTCTGGATGAAAAAGCCTTCTTCCTTGGGATGAATTTGGCTGACCACATGGAGGCCGCCAGTCAAAATCTGCGTTCATCTCATCCCCCGTTTCTTGAACGTTGTGTCTATTACGACGGTTTAAACGAGCAATCCATTCAAGAGCTGAAAGACATGGCGGAAGAACAAGGCATGGCCATGCTTAGGTCATTGAATACTCGTGCCCTTCAGCTGTTAGAAGAACAGGCGTCTGATGGGCAATTGCCAGAGGGGCAGTCTTCAGAAAAACCGTTGTCAGAGAAACAGTTGTCAGAAGAACAAGAGCGAGACGGGGCATCATCAGAAAGGTCGTCTTGTGCAGGTGCTCAGCAAGCCGGTCAACGTATGAACCTGGGCTTTTACTTCTTCCATGAATCCGATAAGCGGAACGATGATGTTAAGTCCTAGGCTACGCCATCTTATCGGTTTCTGCCTGTTAGTTTTGGTGGGCTGCTCCAGCTCGCCTTCCTGGTTGGCTCAACATCCGACGGCGGGTGGTGAAGGCTCCAGTGATCAAGGTTCAGGAGGTATCGGCGGAACCGGGGTTTTGATCCATGATCAGAAAGTTGAGTCGTCAGGTATTGGTGGAACAGGGCAGGTAGCGGACAGAGGTCAAGTTGTTAGCAGCGGTATTGGCGGCACAGGAAAAACACTCGACAGTGGTATAGGCGGAACGGGCCAACATGCCAAGCTCAGTGATCCTCAAACCGGCGGTGGCTCGGGCAGTGGCTCCGGCGGAATCGGCGGTACTGGCATCGTGGGCACCATTACCGGTTTTGGCAGTATCTGGGTGAATAACACCCGCGTTACCTATGATCCGCATACGCCGATCACCATCAACAAACAACCTGCGACGGCTGGTGATTTTGAGATTGGCCAGGTGGTGGCAGTGACCTCCTACCGTGATTCGCCGGAAGCTGTGGATACCGAAAGTTGGCATTCACCTCAAGAAGTGTTCTTTGGTCAACCGGAACCCCGCACCTCGAACAGCCATTTCCGCGCACAGGCCATTGATATTGTGTATGAAGTCATTGGTCCGGTTGGTTCCGTGTTATCCGATCAGCAGCTGATGGTATTGAACCAGCCAGTGTTTGTGAATGAACGCACCGCGATTTTGGATCGGCGCACCGGCAAGCCCTTGTCGTTAGCTGAATTGTCTGTGAATGACCACATACAGGTCAGCGGTTTGCGCCAAGCTGATGGTGACATTGTCGCCAGCCGATTGGATGTGATTACCGGGGCTGATC
>JBFHTA010000130.1:0-10873 GCA_041590855.1 Pseudomonadales bacterium | reverse complement strand
TGCTCAAGCCGGTTTCCTGATCAATACGCTGATGACTTTCTGAAATACTCGAAAGGTCCATCATTGAATAAATTAAGCCTAATTTGAGATGCCACTTATCCGGGCAGTGAGTCATCATCTGCTGATAATAGTGTTTAGCCCGGTCGGTGTGCCCGTGGCGTTTGAGATGATTTGCCCCTGAGTAAAAAGCGCTGATGGATGAGCATTCCCTGACCAGAGATTCATGACTTTCCAGCAAGGCCAGAACCTTTGAGGAATCCTTGAGCTTAATGGCATGTTCCACTTGTTCTTGAAAGCTTTGCTGATGCTGGTTTTCTTTCCAATAATCCTTGGTTAACGCATCGTAACGTTGTTGATGAAGGTTTGCTTCCTGATGTCTGCCTAGCGCGGTGAGATCTTCAATTAAAGGCTGGAGTATGTGTTCGACTCCTTGTTCGTTGATTAACAGTTCCAAATACAGCGGAACCGCTTTCGCAGGCTGTGCGGACTTGTGATAACAACTGGCCAGACCGTAGGTGGCTTTCATTCGAATGTAGCTTTCGTTGCGTAATTCCTGGAAGTGAGCGCAAGCATTCGGATATTTTTTCTGGCTGAGCAATAGCCAGCCCCGACGCAACGCTTTTTCCAGTTCAGGGCGTCCTTCCACCGATACCCAAAGATCGGGCTGTACGTCCGGGTGTTTGCCGATGATTTTGGTGGCGTCTTCTCTTAACTGTGATCTACTGGGTTCTGCCAAGGCATCGTATATCCCCAGATATTGGGAATTAAAGCGAGCTGCTTCTTGCTCCGGCTCCCAGAGCTTTCTGCGAATCGAGGCTTTTCGAAAGCCGCTTTGTTTAAGCAGTTTGACATAGTGAGGGGCGTCCATTTGATTGGCAAAAACCCCGGAAAAAACAGAGAATGTCCCGTCCACCTGTATGATGAATACAGGTAAATTCATAAAGGAACTGACATAAATGGCCTCTTCTGTGGCGGTCTTTCGGGATACCTTTTCAATGACCAAAATACTGTATCGGGTATCCGTTTCAGTGGCTTGTAATTCCTGCGGAAACTGGGGGTTAATCGCTGCCAAGCCGGACGGGACCAGCCCTATCAAGCCAAGCAGCACAAGCACGTAACGCCAGCCTTTCATTGGACACCTTGCTGATCGGCATTGATCGCCAGTAGGTAAAGCGTGTGGGAATAGTAGTTGTGTTTCTCCTCATCAAATTTACCGTTGGCTTTGGCGAATAATCGTTTTGCCAGTTTGTGGTAGCCCAGCCGTTTCGCGTTTGAGCTTAAGATGGCGTAATACCCGGCCATGGCCTCCTGGTCTGATACCGGTGTGGTACCGGACATATAGCGAGGCACCTGATTGTGTCGTTCAAAGTAACGAAATAAAAACTCGGGCTCTAACAGAGCTGCGTTCCGGGGTTGCCAAAGTTGATAGAGATATACCCGGATGGCTTCGTCACCGAAGTAATTCCGTTTACTTGGCCAATGGGGTAACTCTGTGGATACCAGGTGTGGGTGTTTTGGCATCAGGCTGATCCAGTCCGCAGGCAGACGTGATTCTCTGTCCAGGCTTTGATTCAGCAAGAATTGGCTGAAGGTTTTAAGCGCCTGCCATTGTGGTTTCTGGTGGATGGCCGCCAGCGAGTCATAAGCGGAAAGAATCTGGTACGACGGATTCCAGGCAATGCGGCTGTTGTTTTTAAAGCCGTAAACGGCGGGTAGCAGTACTTTGTTTTGCTGATCAATGGGTTCCAGTAAGTGTTCGAGAATGGAATCGGCAATGGCCGTGGCAGAGTCAATGTAATCGGGTTCATTCCAATGTTTTCCCGCTTTGGTCAGCGCTAGAGCAATAAGGAGATCGCCGTCGGTGGCGTTATTGGTATCCAATACCTGATAGTTGTCTTCCTCGTTTTTGGCCCACAGCCAGGCGAACAGGTGATCGTCACGTACTTGCAGTTTGTTTTGGGTCCATTCCCATATTTCTTCAAAAGTGTTTTGATCGTTGTAATGCAGCGCCAGTAGCATTCCGTAGCCTTGTCCTTCCGAATGGCTGATGAAGTCATTACCGGTATCCAGTACCCGTCCGTCTTCAATAAACGTGGCTTTATAGTCTTGCCACACTTGCGGGTAAGACACACAACCGCTGCACACCACAAACACCAGAAAGGCATACCATCGGTGTATGCGCAGGTTAAGCCTGCGCAATAGGCTCGAGGGTAAACAGGTTTTCAGGCCAGGGACGAAGGACACAGATTTAAGCATCTGAATGACTCCGACAGGTTAAGACCTGTTTTTATGTCTGCGTCTTAGAATCAGATAAATCAGCAAACTCAGGATGACCAATCCGCCGATCAAGGCTGCCCAGTAGACTCGCTGATCTTTCGATAGGTAATAATCCGGTTTGGAGATATGGCCTGCTTTACCGGTGACATAAGTATCGCCTGCAGACAGGGCAACCACCTGATAGTCCAGCCCGTCGCCAAATAACTTGTGGTTGTACTCGTTGTAGACGTAATCAACAAACACCAAGTCACCTGTAATGGCCGTTTGGACTGAAGGCTCAAGCACGGCTTTGGAGAGATTGGCAATGCCTTCTTCTTCTTTGGAGGTATACACCGTCATGGTACGCCCTTCTTTGTAAGGGGAGGCCATTTGCAGGATGATGCCTTGTTCGTCGCCCACTTCACTGACTTGGCGGCTAAAGGCCAGAGCTTGCTTTTGATCCCAGCTTTCAAAAACCGGGTAGGGCACCTGGTGCTCTTTACCAATCTTTAACGGTGCCTTGAGGAAGTAATCTTGTGGAATTTTATCCAGAGTACCAACCACAATCAGCTCACCCTGATAGTTGGTGGGTTCTTTGGTGGTAAGCTCCATGCCAAACAGCGGGTAGCCGTTCTTTTGAGTCAGTAGGCCAATCAGGTTCAGTGTGGAACTGATAGCGCTGTTTGAGTGGTTGGCCAGATACAGCATGCTTTCATATCCATCGGGCCAGCGAGTGTAAGGGAAGCCATTCACGAAGAAGAGCCCGAGATTTGGCATTTCTACCCGGTGCGGCATTTCCGGGAAGAGAATGGTCGATGAATCAAAAATGGTCAGGAAGAGATTTTCCGACTGCACGTAGGAACAGTTCTCGGTAACAAAAGGAGTCAGCGTTGCATCAAACGACAGTTGGTTCAGGCCACCCCGGAACAGGTGAGTCGGCAATCGCAACTTATAGCCCGTGATGATGGCGCCACTGGGGTCATCCAGATGAATGGCGCCAACGTGATGTTCATTCAGTAAGACGTTCAAGGCCGAGTCATTTCGGAGTGCGGCCCCGTAGGCAATGTCGAGGGATAACTCTACGTATTCATTGGGTTTGACCATAAAGTCCGACGGTACCCGAAAGTTAATGTGGGTAGGGGCTGCATTGAAGCCCCGGAAGGTTCGGGTGGAATACTGTAATTTGCGGAACGGGTATTCTTTATCGGTTAACAGGATTTGCTTGCCTGAATACAGGGCAATTTCCGGCATGTGGAATTCCCGAACGCTCAATGTCTGGGAGTGTGGGAACGGGATAGACATGATGTCGACCGTTTCAGCAGCCAGTTTTAAATCCTGCGGAGTGTCTCCGGCAATGACTAACAACGCAAACCTGGGGTCGGACGTGATGAGCCATTCAGGGTCGTCTTTGGTTCGGGCGGTATTTTTATAGCGATAGGGCAAATGGAAAATTTTGATGGAGGGGCCGGTCGATTCCATTTTCAGGTCGTATTGAGCAAGCATGCGGTTCACCTCAGCGTGGGAACCCAGCAGTACGTTATCTTTCCCTTGTTGCAGGGTTTGGCCATAAGTGAAAAAGGTTTTACGGTAGTCGTATCGTAGCGCAATGCCAGAGGTGGTCATGCCTAACACGGTCAGAAAGTCGTCCTGCATTTTGTTTGGTCCAACCAGGTGAACATTACCAGCGGGAAAACTTTTCGGGTCAAACAGAAAGTTAGACACGGCAGACAGTTTCAATGGTACAGGCTTGAGCTCGTACTCGACCTTGAGTTTGGCCTCGTTCATCATCACTTTGGTCCAGAGCTCTGGCATACAAGGAAGCTCACACTCGGTGGCGTAGTGCTGGGAAACGGCGATTCGGAAGCTGTTGTAATCGCTTTCCAGAAGTAGCGGAGGTAAATCTACTTCGGCAAAGCCTTCCGGGGCCAATGGGTCCAGTTTAATTTGGGATAAGGGAACACCGTTTAAACCAAGCACCATTTGTGAGGTACGTTTGAGTAAGGCTGCGGAGTTATAGTAGCCGAATTCCAGGGTGGCTTTTTTGACTTCCCAACGCTCCGGAATGGGCAGCATGATTTCATATTCGCTGGCGATGCACTTCAGTTGAACGGCCTCAACCTTGGTAATGTCTTTTAAAGGAATGACTTGCTTGATGGCAAGCGCGTTCACAGACAAACCACTCAAAAGTAACAATATGAGTGCCTTCAATGACTTAAATCTCATGATGCCTCCGTTGTACCAAATGCCACAAATGCTTGAAAAATAAGTAGGTTTTATGTGCAAAGAAAACAACCATGCCTTTGGTGGTTTGTTTTGCACCTTTCATTCCGAGCTTCAACAGATCAAAAAACACGCGCAACAGTGAAGGGGGCTTGGCGCCCCGATTCCAGAAATCGAGCCAGCGTTGACTGTCGCCGTAGACCAGATGCACCAGTTCGGAGTAGTGCGCTTCCGGGTCTTCAAATTCCCCGCCGACGATGATTTCCTCGCCTTGTGGAGAGGCCCTCACCACATGGAAGGGCAGTAAGAAGTATTCCCCCTGACTGTTCTTGACCTTGGCCTGCAACACATCCCCTTTGTTCACCTTGGCTTGTGCCGGTAAGTGGAAGCCAAGACCAGTCAAGGAAAAGTCGGTCAGTGAACCGTTCCAGGTAATGTCGCCCACCTGAACCTTGATCGGGCCACTGGCCCACGCCCGGTGAAAGTGGCGGACCTGGTGTTTTTCCCAAAAAATGCCTAACGAGACATAAGCAATACATAAGTTGATCAGTAACCAACTGGTACAGATGATGATGCCGTCGTGGAGTTGCGGGTTGTCTTGCCATTTAAAGTAGGCCGCAGGCAGCGAACTCAGCATGATCAGAATCATGATGTAAAACGGTGGTGCCAACGGGCTGAGAAAGTCCTTGGTGAGGGTGGCTCCTTTGGGCGTGACCACAAACGAAGGCGCTTTAGGATTTTGAATAACCCCGATGGTTGCGGGTAATAAGAAGATCGACTGCACCGTTTCATAGAGTTCCGAAAATAGCGGCCATCGGTATTTCCCGAACAGCATGCTCATCATCAGGAAGCTGGCGAACAGATGAGGTAAGGCGTAGGCCGTCACTTGCTCCAGTGAGGCGTGATACAGCTGAATTCCGGTGAGAAGAAACAGGGTTGGAGCCACAAAGAAAATAAAGCGGGCAAAACCAAAGAACCAATACAGGTAGCTGCTGCTGTAGCAGAGCTTTTGATAGAACTTCAGGCCCTTATTCAGCATCGGATTTTTTAACAACCCGATTTGTAACATCCCCTGACACCAGCGAGAGCGCTGAATGATGAAATCGCTGAAAGTTTCGGCAGATAAGCCACAGACCATAGGGCGGGACACATAAACGCTGTTATACCCTTTCGCATGAAGTTTGATGGAAGTTTCTGCGTCTTCGGTGATGGTGTCGCCCGAGATACCGTCTACTTCTTCCAGGTGGCTTCTGCGTAGGATACCGGCAGAACCGCAGAAAAACGCGGAATTCCAGAAGTCATTGGCGGGCTGGTTACCGCGATAAAACATCTCGCCTTCGCTAGGGGCTGAATGAAAACTGCCAATGGTTTTTTCCACCGGGTCCGGGTTAATAAAGAAATGCGGGGTTTGCACCAGATAGAGTTTCGGGTCTTTCAGGAACCAACCGACGGTGCGTCGAAGAATATCGGTGGTCGGAACGTGGTCGCAATCCAGAATCAGAATCAGCTCGCCATAGGTGGTTTTCATCGCGTGGTTAATGTTGCCAGCTTTGGCATGAATGTTTTGCTCACGCGTGATGTAGCTGATGCCCAGCTCTTCGGCAATCTTCTTGAGCTGACGGGCACGATGACGGCTGACTGCACCTAATGTCGGATGGTTACGGCGCTGCTCTGTGCCGCCGTCGTCCAGGATATGGATGTTGAGTTTGTGGTTCGGATAATCAATTTGAGTACAGGCGGTGGCGGTGATTCTGACCACTTCCGCAGGCTCGGTATAGGTGGGAATGAAAATATCAACCGTGGGTAATTTGTCGTCTGGTACGTCCACCAGTTCGTCTTTGCGATGCAATGGCCAGATATTGGTGAACATGCCGACAAAGTGAACCAGAAAGACATCCACTTCCGCCAGAAAGAGCACCGAGAGCAGGAAGAACTCCAAAGGATCGATATAAATCAGGGTATCTTCTACCCGCCAAACAAAATAGCGAATGGAGATAAAGCTGGCGATCAACACCAGAAAAACACGCCCAAAATAACTTTGCGAGGCGTTGGTCAGGCGCATCAGAAAGAGCACACCAACCAGCCCCCAGCCCAGCATGAACTGCTGATCCAAGGGAATTCGTAATTGAGACAAGTAAAGTACAAACAGGCCAAATACCAAAAAGGTCAGTTTCAGACTGCCTTCGCCCAGAATCGCAAAACCATTTGCTATTTTCTGTGAAATCATAGGCTGCCCTTAAGGGTTAGGGGCGGGGGAGGCGACATCCTGTTTGGTACGAATTTCAATGATCATTTCTTCCGATGGCGTCTGTTCCATCAGCTTCATCAGAAGAAACACACTGCCAACCATGACAACGACAGCAAGTAGAAGTCGGGCAATGCCTGCGGGGGAAATGGTAGAACGTTTGGCAGCTTTCTGGTGTGATGACGGCAGTGGGTGTTCGATATCTGCGTCTCGTTTGATTTCCTCTTCATCCCAAAAGACTTTATAGACGGTAAGAGACTCTTTCTTGCCTTTTACACAGGCTTCTTTGTCAAACCGAATGTAAAATTCGTCTTTGTCTTCAATATTGTTGAAAGTGGTGTCGGAAATGTAGATTTCGCCAGCTTCAGCAATGCTTTCATAGCGGGAGGCCACGTTAACAACATCACCAAAGATATCGTCTTCTTCAACAATGCCCACCCCTGTGTGGATGCCGACGCGCACTTCCAGCGGCAATTGATCACCGGCTCGCTCATTGCGATTGGCCACAGCTTTTTGAAAGGCTACTGCGGTGCGGATGGCGTCGATGCCTGACTCGAAGTAAGACATGGTGCCGTCGCCCATGGTTTTTACCAAGACGCCGTTGTTGTGTTCAATGATTGGGCCAAGCAGCTTGTTTTGTACTTTGACTAATTCCCGTGTGGCCAAGTCGCCATGGGTTTCAGTTAAGGCAGTCGAGCCTTTGAGATCAGTGAACATTACGCTGATCTCGCGGGTGTATTTGTCGCGGTAGAGGTCTTCAAGCCGTTGACGCTCGGCCAGAAGTTCTTCTGCAGAGAGCTTTTCTTCAGAATGTGAATGAGCCGTATTCATAACCATGTGAGCCTCCGGAAATGTTCCGGAATCCTTGTAATGTCTTACTTCACTAAAGATGAGAGGTGGGGTATTTGCAAAGTTAGTTTTGCTATTAACAAAGTGTTTTTATTTGAAAAGGTTATAAAGCACGAAAGCTGCAGTGGTACTGGTTATTTATGCTGTGGATAAACGGCTGTTTTTGTTGGATATACCGAATAAGGGCGGGGGATGTAACGGACGCTGGATATTAAACTGTGTTTGGAAACCATAAATAAAAAGGCCTCATCCGGAGATGAGGCCTTTATCAGCCGGGAAACCCGGCCTTAGACGTTCAGAAGTTACACGTTGCAGAATCTTACAGCGTGTTAAGCAGTGCTTTTAACGTCTCTTCAGGCGAACCTTCGTCGGTAACTTTGACCGTCGTTGTGCCTTCAAACGCTGAGTCGGTTAACTCTGCGTCGAAGCCAGACTCAAGTGCGCAAATGGCAATCAAACCGGCTTTGGCGAACTGCGCTGCTACCGCTGCGTTGTGCGCTGCATCCGACCCGCAAGAGTCTTCATCAATCACGGCCACTGCACGGCCCTGGTTGAATAACAGACGCTCAAGCGCTGATGCCAGTGTAGCTTGCTCGCCAGATAGCAGAATCACCTGGCCAGTTTGACCGAAGCGTGCTTCACGTTCTTCCTGGGTAACCGCAGTGAGTGACGCTAGGTCAATGCTGTCCACCTTGTCTGAAACATGAATCATACCGGCACCAACGGTGATGTTGGTCAAACGGTCGATGATGATGAAGGCACCTGTGCCTTTGTTCTTTTGATAATCATCGAAGCTGATTTGCTTACTCAGTGTCAGCTCACACAAACCAATTTCGTTTAACGCCAACTGGGCTGCATGCTTGTGCTCCAGCGTGTTTACGTCAACACGGTGGCGAAGAGTAGAAATTCGGCCAGTGGTGCTGTTGGTGTTGTGCTTGATGATGTATTCCTTACCAGGAGTAAGGGCATCTTCTGACATCCACACAATGTGAGCATCGAACTTGTCGGCGCTTTGCGGTTGGTTGTCAGACTTAACAATCACATCGCCACGGCTACAGTCGATCTCGTCTTCGAAGGTCAGAGTTACGGCCATTGGTGCAAAGGCTTGATCAAGGTTGCCATCGTAGGTCACGATTTCTTTGATCTTGCTGCTCTTACCGGAAGGCAAGACTGTGATTTCATCCCCAACATTAATAATGCCGGATGCGATAGTGCCCTGGAAACCACGGAAATCCAGGTTAGGACGACATACCAACTGTACTGGCATACGGAAATCGTCGAAGTTTTGATCGTCTGCGATCTCAACCGTCTCAAGCACTTCCATTAAGGTCTTGCCATCATACCACGGCGACTTTTCACTGCGGTTAACTACGTTATCGCCATCCAGAGCAGACATAGGTACGAACTGGATGTCTTTAATGTTCAGTTGCTCTGCAAACGCAAGGTAGTCGGCTTTGATGGCTTCGTATTTCGCTTGATCAAAGTCGATCAGGTCCATCTTGTTCACGGCAACTACCACGTGACGAATACCTAGCAGAGACGCAATGTAACTGTGACGCTTGGTTTGGGTTTTTACACCTTCACGTGCATCAACCAGGATGATCGCCAAGTCACAGGTCGACGCGCCGGTCGCCATGTTACGTGTGTATTGCTCGTGTCCTGGTGTGTCCGCAATGATGAATTTGCGCTTGCTGGTGGAGAAGTAGCGGTACGCAACGTCGATGGTGATGCCTTGCTCACGCTCAGCCGCCAGACCATCAACCAACAGGGCAAGGTCGAGTTTCTCGCCTGTTGTGCCCATTTTGGCACTGTCAGACTGAATGGACGCCAACTGATCTTCATAGATCATTTTGGAGTCATGAAGTAAACGACCGATCAGGGTACTTTTACCGTCGTCCACGCTGCCACAGGTAAGGAAGCGCAACAGTTCTTTGTTTTCGTGTTCTTTCAGATACGCCAGAATGTCTTCTGCGATCAAATCGGATTGGTGTGACATATTCGTTTCCTACCTTAAGCCTTAGAAATAACCTTCTTGTTTCTTCTTCTCCATCGAAGCGGCGCTATCGTGATCGATCACACGGCCTTGACGTTCAGAAGTGGTGGTTAGCAACATTTCCTGAATGATGTCAGGAAGGGTTGCGGCTTCAGATTCCACTGCACCTGTTAACGGGTAGCAGCCCAGTGTACGGAAACGCACACTCTTCATTTCCGGCTCTTCGCCTGGCTCCAATGGCATACGATCATCGTCAACCATGATCATTACGCCGTCGCGCTCAACTACAGGGCGTTTCGCTGCGAAGTACAAAGGTACAATCGGAATGGATTCCAGATAGATGTACTGCCAGATATCAAGTTCAGTCCAGTTAGACAATGGGAATACGCGGATGCTTTCGCCTTTATCCACTTTACCGTTGTAGACATTCCACAGTTCAGGACGCTGGCTTTTAGGGTCCCAACGGTGGTTCTTATCACGGAAGGAATACACACGCTCTTTCGCACGGGATTTTTCTTCATCGCGACGGGCTCCACCAAACGCAGCGTCAAAGCCGTGCTTGTCCAGCGCTTGTTTCAACGCAGCGGTTTTCATCACATCAGTGTGCTTGGCACTGCCGTGAGTGAAAGGACCAATGCCCTGCTCAACGCCTTCCTGGTTAGTGTGTACGATCAGGTCAAGGCCCAGCTTTTTCACCATCTCATCACGGAAGCTGATCATTTCCTTAAACTTCCACGTGGTGTCCACGTGCATCAAAGGAAATGGCGGCTTCGCAGGGTGAAACGCTTTCATCGCAAGATGAAGCATAACAGCGGAGTCTTTACCGATAGAGTAAAGCATGACTGGGTTTTCGAACTCGGCAGCAACTTCACGGATAATGTGAATACTTTCTGCTTCCAGTTCCTTTAGGTGAGTAAGGTTGTATTCCGACATGATTGGGTCTCGTATGTCCTGGAAAGTGTCTAGTTTTAGTTGAGCGAAACTATACCAAAAAATAAAGCATTATAAGAACAGCTTTGATTAGACTTAATTTGCATATAAATATACGAAGAGTGTCTAGGGAACATCTGAACAAGTTCGCTCTAGCTCAGCGGGTGCTAGAAAAACGTTAGAACAAGGCGAACTTCGTAGAGAATGTCTAGACCTTTTCAAGAAGTTCAACACAGTTATAACGTTTTTAAAGCCCCGCCCTTCGGGGCCTTAAGAGAAATTTCTCTTTTTTGTTGCGGCTTTTTGACGTAACCCGTTATGCCTTCAAAACCGCGCCTCAAATAGACATTTCTCTTATAGGCCTGAGCAGAGAGGGACTT
>JBFHTA010000129.1:0-10896 GCA_041590855.1 Pseudomonadales bacterium | reverse complement strand
GATAACTGGTTAAGCACCCGCCGCTGTAAGAACAATGAAATTAATTTTCTGATTCGCCCAAAGGTTATGGAGCACCAGAAAGACGTGCGCCGTTTCTACGGATTTAAAGACTTACAACCGATCGGCTTTGTGCACTTTGATCCGATTTATCAACAGGGCAAGGTGATTGGCTATGTGCCAAACATTTCCCGCGCCAATCAGTTATTCAAGCAAGGCTTGTTCTACGCCATCATGGCGGTGGCATTGGAACAGTTCAAACAAGAGGGTGTGCGCATCGTGAACCTGGGGTTATCGCCGCTGCATTTGAAGACGTCGATTGCCCAAAACAGGCAGCCACACAACGAGCCGTCACTAAATGAGCCGTCACACAGCGAACAAACGCCGGGGTTACGTCCGTCAAAAATATTAACCCGGACTTTCCAGTTAACCCAGCAATATGGCCGTCAGTTCTATAACTTTCAGGGCATACAGTTCACCAAGCAGCGGTTTAAGGGAGAAGAACACCCCAGCTATGTAGCCAGTCGGCAACGCTTGCCCTGGAAAGCCTTTCTGGCCTGTTTCCGACTCAGCAACCTGATTTAAGCGAGCCCTGAAAATGAATAACTGCAACCTACGGACAGGAGGTCTGTAGACATAATAAAGAGATCAATTCAGCTCGAACCGATCTGCCTTAACACAGCGGTGACGTTCATAGAGTTGTTTCTTCGTGGTACTCCAAATGGTGTCGTTTGACATTGCCTCTTAGCGCCGGGTTCGAATGGACTCAGGCGCAATTTTTTATTTTCGACATAGGCGGATTTCTGAAGGTTTGATATGGTAAGCAGATCAAGGATCGACAGCGCGTTACGTAGAATGCTCATAAAAACAAAAATTTCGCCACCTGCTCACTTTCATGATCTGGTCGACAGAGAGCGCTTGTTTGCTCGATTAAACCGCTCCAAAGGTGGCCAACTGATATTGTTAACCGCCCCGACCGGTTATTCAAAGACCACCCTGGTCAGCCAATGGCTGAGCCAAAGCCAACGAAATTTTGCCTGGCTGACACTGGATCACAAAGACAATGATCCGGGCCGTTTCTGGCGCTATGTGTTTTCGACCTTATCCCAGCAGGGCATTCCCTTACCAGAGCTCACCCCTGATTTGATTTCGGATCATTGCCCGACCACCATCATTAATGCCTTTGAAGAGTACAAAGCCAATGCCCGAACCTCAACACCTCCGTTTGCCTTGATTCTGGACGACTTCCAGTGCTTATCCAACGAGGTGTTATTAGCGCAATTAAATGAATTATTGGATTTCCTTCCGACCAACGTAAACCTGATCATTACCAGTCAGATCTACCCGGCACTACGTTTATCGAGACGCCGTTCCAAACATCAGATTGTTGAACTGAATCAGGAGCAATTGGCCTTCTCGGAACAAGAAAGCCAACAATATCTGGAGCACTTGATCGGTCACCCGGTACCGCCCCAAACCGTAAAGAGCATTCACCGTAAAACCGAAGGCTGGCCCGCAGGTATCCAATTGCTGTCGATCGTGTTGGATCAGCAAGAGCAAAGTCATCATCTACTGGATCTCTCCACCCCGATTTCTTTCTTTGACGACGAAGTATTGGCCACCCTGCCTGCCGACCTGCAATCCTTCCTGTTGAACACCGCCTTTTTACCCTGGTTGCACCCTAAGTTGTGCAACGCCGTACTGGATATTCAACACTCACATCAACTGATCGAGCAGTTAACCGAGAAGAATTTGTTTCTAGTGAAATACGGCGAAACCTGGCGTTTTCACGACTTATTCAAGGAAGCGCTCAATAGCCATGAACAGGTTACCGAGACGCATCGCCAGCGAGCCATCGACTGGTTTGAAGACAACGGCTTTGTCTCGCGTGCTATCGACCAATGCATCCCATTGAAGGATTGGCACCGCATCATCCGGCTGATGCATCAGGAAGCCCGCAGCAAAGTCACTAACGGCGAACAAATGACCGTCGACGGCTGGTTACGCATTCTGCCAACGGAAATGCAGCAGGAGCTGCCTTCTTTGGTGGCCTTACGAGCTGCGGTTTACCTCAGTAACAGCCACATAGAAGAAGCCGCCGAGACCATGGCCAAGGCGAAACACCAACTGGCTTACTTTCGCAATAACCCTAAGAAAATGGCCGACGCCCGACTAAGCGATGCCGATTTGGAAAACACCCATAAAGAAATCACCATTATGGAATCCTTTATTGCCATGTTCCGTGGGGATTTTCAAAGCGCACACAGTCTGTCGGAAGAAGCGCTGGCATCACCGTCCGGCATTCAGCATCTTGACCTATTTGCTCAAATGCCTATGTGCCATGCCATGATTCACCAAGGCAAACTGATCGAAGCCATGCATTTATCCGAAACCATTGTCCGTCAGGGAATGTACGACGGCCTGGCTTTTCCTGTATTGATTGGTATCTCCAATCTGGTACCCACCTACCTTGCGCTCGGCAAAATAGATACTGCATTACAGCTATTGGAAGAAGTGGAAGACTGGCACGCAGCGCTACCCTCGCCCTCTCATTACGCACCTTGGGTGGACGGTATGAAAGCCCTGATTTATCGTGAACAAGGTCGATTAGCGGAAGCTCTGGCCTGTATTGCCCCTTTGATGGCTTACATTCCTGAAACCACAGACCCGTTCCAAATCATCCCGATCTACGCCATTGCCGCGCATATTCACCGCAGTAATCAACAGTTCGAAAAAAGTGAGCACCTACTTCGACAGGGGCTATTGGTTCAACAGCAACACTTGCCGGATGAATGGCCTTTTACTTTTCCGAAACTGAGCAGCCTGATGTTGATTGGAGCCATGATCAATCAGGACAAAGACGCCCTGCAAGCCTGGTTGGATCAAAACGAAGATGAACTCAAACACCGCACTGATTTCTTTTCCGAATCAGAACGACTCTTTCTGGCAAAGGTCTATTTGGCCATTGGCCGCCATGAAGATTGCCAAACCCTGTGCGAGATCATCATCGAGCAAGCCGACAAAGGTCAACGGATCTTCAACAAAGCCAAAGCCATGGCTACCCTGACCACCTGTTTCGCGGATCAAAAAGCCTTTGAACAATGCATTCACTGGTTACAGGCCGCGCTGTTACTATGTGAGCAACACGGTTTACCGCAAGTACTGTTGGATGAAGGCCCACACATGCCCGCCATTTTACAACTGGCCCAACCCTATTGCTCCAACCCCGATTACATCGACACCTTATTAGCCACCTTAGAACAGCAACAGCGAGACACAGACGCGGCGTCTGGCTCGACACTGGAGCCGCAACCTGTAACCGCCTTGGTGGAACCGCTCAGTAAGCGGGAACAACAAATTCTGGAACTGATCGCCCAGGGCCTGAAAAACCAGGAAATCGCCGACCAGTTATTTGTGTCCATCACTACTGTAAAGACTCATGTGCATAACATTTACGGAAAAATGGACGTTAAAAACCGAACCGCTGCCGTGGCAAAAGCCCGAGCCCTTCAACTGCTGGCCGGATAACAGAAACAAGCCGTTGAAATGACCAGCAGCGGCCTACAGAGATAAACAGAGACACAGCATGGCTACTCTTCACCGCTATGACCCCGCCAGTGAGTTTTACACCGACGAGGGCTGCTACATTACAGAGCTCAGTAACACGTCAAACGATGAAGATTGCTCAATCGCACTGGCCCGAGTCAAACCCGGTGTAACCACCGAAGTGCACTATCTGAAAGGCACCGTCGAACGCTACGTGATACTTGAAGGTGAAGGAGAGATGACCAGCGGCAATCAACAAGGGCACGTGTTACAGCCTATGGATACGCTGGTGATTAAGGCCGATGAACCGCAAAGTATTCGTAATACAGGTACTCAGGATTTATTGTTCTTGTGCGTCTGCACACCAAGATTCCAACAAACGCATTATCGCACCAAGCCGTGATTCACATCTCACTGCCACATCTCAGCCCAGCACAGTCCATAGGAGTCGACGTGAAACCGGACAATGACACGGTTTTACGCCCGGCTATGGTTTGGCGTTTTTCATCATTTGCTGCTGATCTGCCCACAATTGCAGCGCACGCTCCAGGTGCCATGCCATGCGGCCCTGCTGATTAAACCGGGTAAGAATCTCGGTCAGCGCTTGTTTGATCTCAGGCGTATTACAGTCAGATTTTTTAGATAAAGTGATAAACAAGGATTCACTGGTGACTTTTGTGGGTAACGCTTCCAGATTGGTGATGCCCTGTTGCTCGATGTAAGCCAGACCGGGATTTTCTTCGCAAATCAAGTAATCCACCCGTTTCAGACTCAACATGCCCAACCCTTGATTCAGCTGCCCCACTTCATCAATGGAGAGGAATTTTTTGGCATATTCATCAAACTCCTCACCAAAACTGTTGTTCACCACGGTAATGCCCTGATAGGGAATCAAATCCTTCCAGTGCTCAAACTTAAACGGCTTGTCTTTATTCACCCACACGGCGGTATTGGTGCCTTGGAACTCGGGATAGATATAATCCATGTATTCGGTCCGGGGGTTGGTAAAAAAGGCCCCGGTAATCATGTCAATATAGCCTGCGGCTACTTCAGCCTGAACCCGTCCCCAAGAGCCTTCGTATTTCAGGTCAATCTCAATGCCCAAATAAGCTGAAATATCTTCCGCCAAAAAGGCGATGGCCCCAGTCAGTTTCGACGGACTACCCGGTTCACGCCATAAATACGGAGGATACTCGGCATTACCACTGGCCTTGATACGCTGACATCCAACACTCTCTTCTGCCCAACCGGACACGGGCGCACACAATGTAAGTACACCCGCAAGCAGACAAGCACCGAATTTTACATTGGATAGCATGGCAATCCCCTACACACCCCAAATCACTCTAACTATAGCCAACATTCTCTATACCAAAACCAATGGCCTAACGCTTTTCCGATAAAACAACCGGCAACGGATTGGCTAGTCCTCTGCTGCCTCTCTGCGTCGATGCGTTAGCACCACCAGCACATTTGCCGAGATAATCAGAGCCGCACCAACCACCATTTGCCAGGTCAGTTGCTCATCAAGAAACCACACGCTCAACACCATTGCCTGCGGTATGTAGAGATAGTAAATCACCGCCGTGAAAGGCCCGGGCATTTCAGTGCTGACCTTATTCCATAAGGTGTGAGCCAGTAAGGTACACATCAGCCCCAGAACCACCAGCCCCGACCAATCCCTGGTGGTTAACTGCCAATCGGTGATCGGCCACAACAAGGCAAAGCAACAGGCACCCACACCAAACTGGCCCAAGGCCCGGAAGTTAGTTGATAAATGGGAAATCTGACGATTGATCGGCGGCAAACAGGCGTACAAGAAACCACTGATCACCCCGACCACGAATCCTATCAACTGGGTCTCCGACCCTTGCTCGATAGGCGTTGCCAAGTAAACACCGGCAAAAGCGATCAGCACCGCCAACATATCCCGCGAACGAATTGGCTCCTTAAAAAACCAACGATTCACAAACAACAAATGAATGCCAAAGGTACATACGGCAATCGCCGCCAATGATGCCCCCGCACGCTTGATCGAAAAGAAATACAAATACCAGTGCACTGCGAACACCAGCCCCAGCAACACCAACCAACGCACATCTGACCGACTGAGCGCATGAAACTGTTTACGGGCAGCCATCAACAAGGCAATGCCTCCCCCGGCAATCAGCAAACGCACCAAACCTATGGTCGCCTCATTGGCGGCGATGCCATAAATGAGCACAGGTACGAAGCCCATGGTGAAGATGGCTAACAGCGCAAGAAGTATTAGCTTGTACGGTATTTTATTGTGCATAATGGGCAGGTTTTTTCACAATCAGCAAGGCGGCTTAGGGTATCAGCTAACCGGACTGCAAATCCATTTCTCTCGGTTCTCGCACGACCCTGGATTCACCGTCCGCCTTGTACATTCATTCAAGGACGTACGAGTACGCATATGACATGCATTGGCATTGATTTAGGCACCACCAACAGCTTGGTGTCTGTCTGGCAAGACGATCAGGCAATCCTTATCCCTAACGCCCACAACGAGTTTCTGACGCCTTCGGTCATCAGTGAAACAGAAGACGGCACCATACTGGTCGGCAAGGCCGCTAAAGAGCGATTAGTGAATCGTCCCAAGGCCTCCGTCAGTTCCTTCAAACGTCGCATGGGAACCGACAGTCTTTGCAAATTGACCAGCAACACTTTCCGGGCGGAAGAGCTTTCCGCGATTGTATTGAAACAACTGAAAGAAGACGCAGAAAGCTTTTTAGGCACCTCGGTCGACGAAGCAGTGATCAGTGTCCCGGCGTATTTCAATGACCAGCAAAGAACCGCCACCAAACGCGCAGCACAACTGGCCGGACTAAAAGTAGAGCGCCTGATCAACGAACCCACGGCAGCAGCCATTGCTTATGGTTTGCATGAGCGCGCCGACGACTGCCATTACCTGGTGTTGGATTTGGGCGGAGGCACCTTTGATGTGTCTGTGCTGGAGTTTTTCGAAGGGGTGATGGAAGTCCACGCTTCGGCTGGGGATAACTTTCTGGGCGGCGACGATTTTTCCAAAGCCATTCTGGACGCCTTGTTAAAAGATCAGGGATTACGAGCCGACAAACTGAAAGCCAACGAACTCAGCCTGTTGCAAAAAGAGGTGGATAACGCCAAGCACGCCTTGAGCAATCAAGATATTGTTTACATCTCCTGTAACATTGGTAAAAAATCCATTTCCTGGCCGCTGACCCATAAGCAATTTGAAGCCATTGCCCAACCTCTGCTTGAACGAATTCGCTTCCCGATTGAGCGGGCGTTGCGAGACGCCGGTCTACGACCGACTGATCTGGACGAAGTCATCCTGGTTGGCGGATCAACGCGCATGCCAATTATTGCCAATCTCGCCCGTAAAATGCTGAACAAAGAGCCTAAGTGCTCGCTCAACCCGGATCAGGTTGTCTGCCAGGGAGCGGCCATTCAGGCTGCGCTGAAAAACAACGATCAGGCCCTGCAAGATACCGTACTGACTGATGTTTCACCGTATACCTTAGGGGTAGAAACCGCCCACGAAACCGGGCGCAACGATTATCAGACCGGTTTGTTCCTACCCATCATTGAACGTAACTCCATTGTTCCGGTCAGCCGGGTACAACGCGTAAGCACCCTGAAAGACGGTCAAACAAAGCTGAAAGTAGCGGTTTATCAAGGCGAAAGCCGACTGGTCAGCAACAACATCTATCTGGGTGAACTGGTCGTAGACGTGCCAAAAGGCAAAGCCGGTGAACAAAGTCTGGACATTCGTTTTACCTACGACGTCAACGGTATTCTGGAAGTGCTCGTCAAAATTGTGTCCACTGGTGAAGAACGCCGCACCATCATTCAAAACACCAGTAATCAGATGTCGGTTGAAGAAATCGAGCAAAGCCTGCAAAAGCTGGATGCCTTGAAAGTGCACCCCAGAGAACAGGCCGAGAATATGGCAATTCTAGTCCGCGCGGAGCGTCTGTACGAAGAATTTTTGGGCGACACTCGCGACTATCTGGCTCATCTGATTCATCAATTCCAACAGATTCAGGAAACCCAGGACATCGAGTTAACCAACCAAAAACGCGAAGAGCTGGCCGCGTTGTTGGATCAGATCGAAGAACAGGGGTCGCTCTAGCATGGACTGTTGGCAACTATTGGACATTGCCCCCACCAGCGATCGGAAGCAGATCAAGCGCGCCTACGCCAAGCGTTTGAAAACCATTGATCAGGTGGCGCAGGCAGAGGATTTCCAGGCATTACGAGAAGCCTATGAACGGGCGTTGATGGAAGCCCGATATTATCAGGAAGAGCAAGACATCTTTGAGTCTTCTGAAGAAAGTCAGACCGAATCTGTTCAGACCGAATCTGTTCAGACCGAACCTTGTCAGGCCGAACCCATTCAGACCGAACCCACTCAAATCGAGCAGGCTCCTGAAGAAATCGTAATATCGGATACGAGCACTTCGGGTTCAGCGACAACGGATATCGAGCAAGCAGCCGTAATCAGCTATCAGGCAAGCTGGCAGCAATCCGGTGCAACGGACGATCCGTTAGATGAGTCAGAAACTACGCCTTCGCAACACTCCAGCGTCAACCCCTACGAGGCGGCAGAGAACATCATGAAACAGTTGGTCGCCTTGAATAATGATCCGGCGCGCTGCTCCGACATTTCACACTGGCAAGCCATTCTTTCGCAAGAAGACGCCTGGAATATCGAGGTGAAAGAAATTCTGAGGTTTGAGGTCTTTGCCTTCGTTTCTGAACAGTTCAAAGATCTGGGCTGGGATAATTCAAAGCCAATCAGGGTATCCCAAGAGATCATACGGTATCTCAATGATCAGTTTGGCTGGACCGACGATGAAATCAGTCTATCCAGAGCCTTTTCCTGGGATCAAATTTCCCCAGTGTTGAAACAGATTCACGGCTACCAAAACTTTGTCAAACAAAGCCAAGCTACGCCGTCCGAAAAGGGCAAACCGTCGGTGATGTCGATGATTTTTGGCTGGGTACTGGCGCTGTGGGTGTTGTCAGCCATTTTCAAGCAACTGATCAACTAAAGCACCTAAAAAAACGCTCCGAACCCTGGCGAAGGGACGGAGCACAAATGGTGAGGAACTTCTGCCAGTGACCGAAACCACCGGAAGAAGTATCACGAAGGAAGAAGGAAAATTGTGTAATTACGATGTCTTAGTCATTCAGCCAGCGCTTAACCAATCAATTGAGATTCGCTGATCTCCATCATGCTTGCCTTGCCAGCCAACATCATCTCTTTATGAGCACGCGCTCTTGGTAAAATACGTTCAAAGTAGAAGCGGGCATTTTTCACTTTGGCGTCTAGGAAATCTCGATCGAAGGACTCGCCTTTCGGGTGACGCGTGCCATCCAACAACTCTTGCGAGACCATCGCCATTTTCAACCAGAAATACGCCAAACTGACGTAACCGGAATACATCAGGAAGTCATAACTGGCCGCGCCCACTTCTTCAAAATCACCGATGGCTTTGGAGCCCACTTGCTTGGCAAGTTCCGGCCACTCTTTGGCGTAATTGCCCAAGGTATCGGCCATTTCACCCAGGTTGTCACATCGGTTCTTCTTGCTCAAAACATGCAACATCTTAGTGAAGCTCAATAAGCTCTTACCTTGATTTGCCAACACCTTACGGCCCAATAAATCCAGCGCCTGAATGCCAGTGGTACCTTCATACAAGGTCGATGCACGCCCATCTCGGAATAACTGTTCAGCACCGGTTTCTTTAATAAAACCATGGCCGCCGTACATTTGAATGGCTAAATCGGCAGAAGCTAAACCAGTGTCGGTTAAGAAACCCTTAGCAATGGGCGTTAATAAGCCCAGCAATTCAACCCGCTCTTTATCGGCCCCCGGTTTGTGGGACTCGTCCAGCAAATCGGCACAGAATTGCGCCATGGCACGACCGCCTTCCGCCAACACTTTTTGCGTCAGCAACATACGGCGAACGTCCGGGTGGACAATGATAGGATCGGCTTCTTTTTCAGGCGCTTTCACACCGCCCAAGCTACGCATTTGGGTGCGTTCAACGGCGTACTGCAAACTTTTCTGGAAGCTGCGCTCACTCAAGCCAATGCCCTGCAACGACGCGCCCAAACGCATTTCGTTCATCATGGTGAACATGGCGTTAATACCGCGATTCGGTTTGCCAATCAGATAACCTTCGGCCCCTTCGAAGCTCATCGAACAGGTTGGGTTGGCGTGCATACCCATCTTTTCTTCAATACCGATGCAATGCACTTCGTTCTTCTTGTTCCAAACTCCGGCTTTGTTTTTCAACTTGGCAGGCACCAAAAACAGCGATAACCCTTTAATGCCTTTCGGTGCATCTTTCAAACGCGCCAACACCAGGTGGATGATGTTATCCGCTGCGTCGTGCTGACCGGACGAGATAAAAATCTTGTTGCCTTTGATTCGGTACACACCTTCGGACACTTCTTCTGCCGAGCTACGAATCAAGCCTAAGTCTGAACCGCAATGAGCTTCGGTCAAACACATGGTGCCGGTCCAGGTGCCGGTTAGTAATTTCTCAAGATAGGTTTCTTTCAGTTCGTCAGAACCGTGACCTATGATCGCGCGCGACGCCGACATGGTCAGCGCAGGTGTCATGCTGAACGAGTGGTTCGCAGAGGTAAGAATTTCCCCCACCAGCGTGGATAAACGCTCCGGCAAGCCTTGCCCACCGAACTCTTCCGGCATCGACAAGCCCATCCAGCCGCCTTCAGCGTAAGTACGGAAAGCATCACGCAGCTTGGCCGGTAAGGTTACTTTACCGTTATCAAAAACACAGCCATTGGTGTCGCCGTCCTGATTGATTGGCACCAATTCCTCTTCGGCAAAACGCGCCGCTTGTTCCAGAATGAAGAACAGATCTTCATTAGAAACCCCGTCAGACCCTTGGTCTTCCGACATTTCATTCAACAAAAACTGCATGTCCTTGAGAGGGACTCGGTATTCTGGCAACTGCTCCGCCATGGCTGGCTCCTCGTTGTCGTTCGCTAATTATGTTGTTTTTCTTGTCTTGCTCCAGGCAACCACAGACAGGGTTTCAAAGACCTCTGTAATTGCGTTTAGCCAAACGGTCAAATTCTTATTGCGCCGATTATCAATAACAAAACCAAGATCAGCCTTAACAAATGTTAAGCTGTCAGAATTCAAACAAACGGAGGGGGCCGAAAAGGAAAAAGGCCATGCTCATAATTTATCGAACATGGCCGGGGGTAAAACAGGTAGGTTCTGCGCTGTCAAAGTGCGGTTAGAACATCGACACCATATGATGATACAGCGGTATCCCCACAATGGCGTTGAACGGGAAGGTAATG
>JBFHTA010000128.1:0-11003 GCA_041590855.1 Pseudomonadales bacterium | reverse complement strand
GTTAATTGGTGTAGCGTTAATTAACACCGGGACGCCATTTCTGGTTATCACCGCCATGATAATCCCACAACACAATAGCATCGCCATTGTCTGTGCCAGCTGCATCTACCACACGATGAGTGTTATGTCGGGAACGGAAAGCTTTATCGCTGCGATCAAACTGCTGGTTCAGATTGCCCTCCTGACAGTTCCAAATCTGTAAATGCGTACCTTCAGACACATTGCCCCCTGGTACATCAAGGCAGAAATTACCTTCCAGTTGGCTCTTCAACGTCCCTTTGATCGGATCGTAATACCATTGTTGAGCCGCTGTGCCATTACACTCATGCAGTTGCACCTTAGTACCGTTTGCGGCCTGGCTGCTGGTCACATCCAAACACTTGCCCGAACGTTTATCGCGGAAGTCCACCCAACGATGAATGGCCGACATAGGGCGAAGTTCCCACTGTTGCCAGGATGCGCCGTGGTATTCCCATTGCCCCACGTTACCACCATCACCATGGCTGTACGCGTCTGCCACTATATTGCTGTCGTGTTTACTGGCCAATACATTGCCCGAATAGGTCCAGCGCAGGTTGTCGCTGTCGACACAATCCCAGATTACAATCTCTCCGTTATTGTATGCCTGACCCCGGTTGTCCAAACACTTGGTACGGTCAGCCCGGTTTTCAAACATCTGCTTATCACGATTATAAATCCAGTGCTGATCGTAAGACTCATCATCACAACGCCAGATTTGAACATTGGTGCCATTGTTCAAATTGTCGTCGTGGCCCGGAATGTCCATACAGCGCCCGGCTTTTCGGTTGTAGATGGTCACGTAAGGCAACAAAGGATTCACGTAATCCTCATTGGTGTTAGCTTCTGCACGCTCCCACATTTGAAGATAGGCTTCCGCAGAATTCATCACCGATTCATAAATACGGGACGGCGCCTGCTCTCGTAAATCCTGAATGTGATCCGCTACCAAACCGTAATGCGCCATACCGTCTACGTTCAAGTCGAAAGTACGATTACCTGACACCTGCTTATTGAAGGTCAATCCAAATTCCGAGGTGAACGGATAATTCAGCGGATTAGTATCAACATTACCACGCGGCCCTGGCTGAGAGCCTAAACCACTCATGTCCGTACCAAAGCTCACCCCATTCAGATAAGGCGTTTTTTCCACTTCATCCAGATAATTAGAGATACTGCCCGCGATCGAGTTGGCGTGCCAGTTATAAGGTGCAACAAAGCCCCCCATATGAATCAAACGCTTCATGTTTTTATGAAGACCACCATTGCGCGACGGGCTCATCCAACTGTGTGAAGAAATGACCCCGCTGTAGTTACGGGCTTCAACGATGTCCATAATGGCGGTGGCGCTGTCAGAACTGGTGTGATCCAGTTCGATCAACATACCTTTATCGATCATTCGATTGACCAGATAAACACCCAATTCAGACAACCCATGTTTATTACAATGCTGAATGGTTTCATCGTATTCAGGGTTCAGCCCGGCGGCATCCAGAATTTCCCGAATAAATGGCACGTCGCCAATGATCGGGAAGCCCGAAGTGAAATGATTTCCCCCCGTTTCGTCGTCACACTCTTTGGTTTCAAAGAAGCGCTCGGTAGCCAACAATTGCCCAACATTGATGAAGCCATGCTCCACCCGTGAACCACTGATCTGGTTATCGAATTTATGCGCTGGGTAGATGGTGCGAACCCCAAGATCGTACAGCTCGTTCAACTGGGCTTCGACCGTATTGCGGTTACATTGATCCTTCTTGCCACAATTGAAGGTTTCAGAGGCTTCGACCCCCATAAGCACGGCCAACTGACCGTTAGCAATCACCTGACGCGCCTGTTCCGGAGACTCCACCAATTGGAAGAAGCCTTTGCCAGGGCCACCCTGTTGAGCATCGACATAATCCTGCATCTCCCGGAGACGTTGTACCTGCAAGCGGATACTGTCCATGGTGTTACAGCTGTTCGGATTGATCCAGCTGCCCGGATTCACCGTTGATTGCACTTTACAGAGCACTTCATTTTCAACCAGATCGGTCACCATCAAACGCAACCCGGACAAATACGCCCGCTCAATCCACTTGTAATAGTAGCCGGAATGACTCATCTGTTTGTGGTTTGGCCACCACGGAAAGTCTGGCCAACCTCGCGTGTCATAACGCATGTTTGGGTCACCAAAGGTGTACAGGTTTCCGATTAAATCCAGCGAACCGTTTGGCCCATGAATGGTCTTGCTGTCACCCAGTGCAGACTCAACCCCCCAGCGATGGAACGGCTTACCGTGCATCATTTTCCCGCCCATGAATTCATAGGAGGTAATGTGTGTATGCGGATCGACAAAGCCCCTGACCGGTAGGTTCGGGTCGCCTTTTAAGACGCTTCTGTCCCCTGTGACATTTACGGCCACTTCCGGGAACGGCGTACAATCGTCCTGAGCCACCAGATTAAATGACGCCTCACTGGTGTTATTGGTCGGGTTCAACAAGTCGAAGAAATAGAGTCCGCCATCGCTGTAGTTATGGCGTAACCACATATTCAGCGCCGAGCCACGCAAGCTGTATTTGAAGCCATTGATAGCATCGCCTGATGCTTCCATTCGCCACTCAGCGAATACCCCGGCATAACGCCCGGCACTGATTTCTGCTGGTAGATGGCTGGCCAGATAACGGCCGTCTTTATCAGTCAGCAAGTACTTGGAAAAAGAGGTGGGTTTAAAAAAGAAATGCGCCGCCTCTTCTACCGGCACATTTTGGAAACGATAGCCCAAGCCATCATCAATCAAGCCACCTTTATGGTATTTCTTCAGAAAGTTACCCGACGTGGGAGACTGGATTGCATAACACCCTTGAGCCAACTCATAAACTGCCTCTTGCCGTTCATCAGCACGCAGTTCGGTACTTATCGCCAACCAAGGGACAAGTGCACCTGCAACCGTGCCTTTTGCAATGCGTTGAATGTTCATTCGATTCTCTTCTTATTATTGTTGTAATAGGTTTTTAGAAAGGAAGTTAAGCCCGATGACGCACACTTGAAACCATGCCCACACCATGCTCAATCTTTAACCAGACTAGATAATTGAAGAAATCGATCAATCAGAATCGTTTTGCAAAAGCTCGAATCCATTGCTCAAAAACTAAAACCCTAAATCGGCCTTAAGTTTTGTCCGCATGAAAACAATTAAATAGCGCCTTTCGACAATTTATTGATCATTTATGAATCGACTTGTGGTATCACCAAGAGGAAGGCAAGCACTGCCCAAATTATCAAATTACAGTGCTCAAAAAATAAAATTCCATTAAAAATCAAGACATTGCAATGCGACGGGTAATCTCGAGCTGAATGGCTTCAATTTCATAAGAATCAAATGCGCCATTAGGTAAAAGAAACTTATCTTCACCGTGCGTGTAGATAAAGGTTTCTTCTATCAAGGGAGTTAAGACAGTACCGGTTCCGGCAACTACCTCTTTATCAATGTGCGATAAATCCTGATACGACACTGACCACATCACCGCATCACCGTCTTTCATCACCAACATGGAATCTTTAAAGATCAGCTCGTAATCAGAACGAAACAGCGGGATAAGTCGTCGTAAGACATACAAAAAGCTGGATGCAGAGGCCCAACTGAAAGAGACCAACTCCAGCTCAGGAAGACACAGTGCTGACAGCACGTACACAGACCACAAGATCATCACCAACTGTCCATTCACGAATTCAAAACCGTTTCGCTCATGTGTTCTGGCTTTAAAAATCGAATCATCCATCACTGTGATCATGCCTATATTCTCTATCCTTCAGGGAATCTCATATAGAGGCGTAAGTCTCGCCTCGCGTTTTCAACAAAACAGCTTTTTATTCACCATCATCTTCATGAAGAACCATTTTCAAAAATAATCAGATTCAAAGACGACGCGACGCTCTTTATTTATAATTTTATTAATAACCCTTTTGATGGCGGCGGATTATAAAGAACTCCGATTTTGGAAAGTTGCACTTTGTTCACAAAGACAATAATTGTTTTAACGCGACACTTATCAGTTTGAAAAATTTCAAACTGGATCACAGTTAACTCCCGGATGAACGGTTGCATTCATTGCCGAATTCGTGGCTTCAACTATCCTAAACGAGAACAGTTTATGAAATGCCAAGGACTCAAGATTCATGATTTCAGCACCGATCACAAAGGACGAGCGCGAACGTTTACAGGCGCTTTACGATTACGATGTTCTGGACACCGAAGCAGAGCAGGTCTTTGACGATTTGACACAACTGGCCTCTGAAATTTGTGAAACGCCAATTGCCTTAATTTCTTTAGTTGATCCTGATCGACAGTGGTTTAAATCCAAGGTTGGAATAGACGCTGCCGAAACCAGCCGCGATATTGCCTTCTGTGCGCATGCCATTCATCAACGTCAGGTATTTGAAGTACCTGATGCAACCCAAGATGAACGTTTTCACGATAATCCACTGGTAACACAGGCACCAGACATTCGCTTCTATGCCGGTACGCCGCTCATTAGTCAATCCGGTCACGCGATCGGCACCCTCTGTGCAATCGACAGAGTCCCCAAAAAACTCACCCCTTACCAAAAAAGTGCATTGGAAATTCTGGGGCGTTCAGTGATAGCCCAGCTCGAATTAAGACTCAAAGTGAAACAATTGAGACAGGCCGACCAACAGAAAACCGACTTCCTTGCTAATGTCAGCCATGAACTCAGGACACCACTCAACGCCATCATAGGTTTCAGTCACATTCTGGATCAAAAAGTCGATGACCTGCCAATTCCCGACAAGTACAAAAGGTACATTCGTAATATCAAGGTCAGTGGCGATCGTTTGCTTAAATTAATTAACTCGGTACTCGATCTGACCAAGATTGAAGAAGGAAAGATGGAAATCGAGAACCGAACCATCAACACCCAAGCGTTTTTTGAAAGCATACATGACATGATGACCGTCAAGTCACAAGAGAAAGCGGTGAAATTATCACTCTCTTTGGCTGCGGATGTTCCAGAAAAACTGTATATCGACGATCACAAGCTATCTCAGATACTCATCAACCTGATCAACAACAGCATCAAGTTCACTGACGCAGGCAAACAAGTAAACGTAGAGGTATCCTGCCCTAAGCCGCCAACTTCTGAAAGTTCAGCGGGTGCTCAACAAAGTCCAGAAAAGCCAGGTACAGAAAAACCAGGTACAGGAGAGCCAAGCAAAGAAGAGCTTTGTATTAAAGTGATCGACCAGGGGGTTGGCATTTCCGAACAGGATCAGAGAAAGCTTTTCGACAAATATTTACAAGTCGGCCCCAATAAAGGAAAAGAAGGCACCGGTCTCGGATTGTCCATTACCCAAGGATTAGTGCATCTTATGGGCGGCAAGATAGACGTGAATAGTGTTCCCGGTCAGGGCTCGGTCTTTCAGGTAAGTTTACCGAACAATCCAATCCCGGAACATCAACCGGAACCCAACAAATCAACTACATGTCTGGAATTTTCACCGGAATCCAAATGCATTTTGGTGGTGGAAGATACGCTTCTGAACCAGGAAGTCGTCAAAGCCATTTTTGAAACCTTAAACTGCCCGCTTGAGATAGCGTCCACCGGAAACGAAGCCATCGCTATGGCTAAAGCCAAACGCTATGACCTCATCTTGATGGATCTTCACCTACCAGACCTGTCTGGCGAAGCGGTTACCCAACACATCCAATCCTTAGGCAACCCTCCCCCCATTGTTGCTTTCAGTGCAAACGTGTTCAGCGACACCGCGAAAGAAATCAATCAAAAAGGCTTTTCAGGTTATATCTCCAAACCCATTGAAGTAAGCCAGCTTATTGAAACGCTGAACAAGCACTTGAGTTAGGATGCCCTGCTCATCGCTTTAGGTGTGGTGTTGAAGTGACGCTTAAACTCCCGACTGAATTGTGAAGGGCTACTGTAGCCTACCAACTGGGCTGCATCGTTTGCGCGCCTGCCTTCCAGTTGTATCAGCTCTTTCGCCTTGTTCAAGCGTACCTTTTTCAAATATTGCAGCGGAGACTCCGAGGTCACCTGTCGAAAGGCTCGATGAAATCCGGACAAGCTCATGTTCGCCTGCTCTGCCAGGCTTTCTACAGTCAATGGCTCTGAGTACTCTTTATGAATCCGGCTCAGGACTTTGGCAATACGAGCGTAATGACCATCATGCCGGGCCAAATCAAACAGGATGTGTCCGTTAGATCCGGTCAGAATCCGAAATACAATCTCTTCCACAATGCCCGGCCCAAGGACTCTGGCTTCAACATCACTGTGTAACGCCTTTAATAAGCGTTTGCAGGCTTCGCCCAAATCATCACACATACACGACGATTTAAGCCCCAACTCCAAAGGGCCATTCGCCGCAGCATGTCGTGCATTAATCGACGAACCTTCCACCGAATGCGACAAGGTATTCACCAGGTTATGTAATAACTGGGGATCAACATCAATAGACATGCCAAGAATAGCCTTACCATCATCGGTATAGGCTTCACATTCCAAAGGCAAAGGAACGCCAATCACCAAATAATCCCCGGGACCATAACTGACACACTGATCCCCAAGATAAATCTGCTTGCGTCCCTGCCCCATCACAATAATGCCCGACTGATACAACAGGGGAACGCGCCCATTCCCTTCGCTGGCCCTGTAGAAGTGCACCCCCGGGACAACGGTTGTCTGTGCCCCCTCCAAGGTATCGAGATTCTTTAATGCAGCGTAGGACCGCATCAGCTCGGCTATTTGATCCACAACGTTACTCCCCGAAAAGCTACAACCTTAAATATAAACTTCGAACAAAATACATAAGAAAATAGAAATAGGCAATTTTTATCCATTTTTGATGATTTTTATTCGCAAGGATCAACACTATTATGCAACACATGATTCATGCATCAAAAAACGTGTGCATCAAATAACTTATGCATCACGAAAGAAACACACATAACGGAGAGTTTATGAAGTTTTCATATCAGAACCCGACACACATTCATTTTGGACAAGGACAAATTGCCACAATTGCGGATAGTATCCCTGCCGACAATACCGTATTAGTCATCTACGGCGGCGGTTCCATCAAAAAGAATGGCGTGTATGAACAAATCAAAGAAGCACTGAACGCCCATAACTGGTTTGAGTTCTCAGGTGTCGAAGCCAACCCTACAAAAGAAACCCTCGATAAAGCCGTTGAGATCGTTAAACAAAAAGGTGTGGACTACATCCTTGCCGTGGGTGGAGGTTCTGTCATCGACGGGTCTAAATACGTGGCGGCTGCGTCACTGTATGACGGGGATGGTTGGGATATTCTGCTTGGTTCATATCAGGTTGATAAAGCCGTTCCATTAGGCGCGGTCTTGACCTTGCCTGCAACCGGATCAGAATCTAACCCTGCTGCTGTCATCACCAAAGCCGAAACCCAGGACAAACTTCCGTTCTTCGCTGAGCCGGTTCGTCCCAAATTTGCGGTAATGGACCCGGATGTAATGAAAACCCTACCTGACAGACAGCTAGTGAATGGCTTGGTAGATGCCTTCGTACATATTTGCGAACAGTATCTGACCTTCCCTTCCGACGCTATGGTTCAGGATGGCTACGCGGAAGCCTTGCTCAAAAACCTGATCGAACTGGCCAACACCTTCGATCAAAAAGATCAAACCACATGGCGAGCAAATCTAATGTGGACGGCCAATCAGGCGTTGAACGGACTCATCGGCGCCGGTGTCGCACAGGATTGGGCAACCCATATGATTGGTCACGAATTAACAGCGCTTTATGGCGTCGATCACGCCCGATCCTTGGCCATTATTCAACCTTCATTGCTTCGTAACCAGTTAGCCACCAAGCAAGCCAAATTGGAGCAAATGGGCAAGAATGTCTTCGGGCTTGAACACAGCGAAGATCTGGCCGAAAGAACCATCGCAGCCATCGAGCGCTTTTATCACGGACTGGACGTACCGACTCAGCTCAGTGAACAACCAGACGACAAAGCAACCGCCATTGAACGCATCCTGGCTCAGTTAGAACAACACCAGATGATACAACTTGGCGAACATCAGGCCATCACACTGGATGTCAGTCGGGACATTCTAGAACTGGCCGTTGCCTGATCCTGGTACCCTACTGGCCGACCTCATTGTCGGCCAGTTCCTTACCTTTCCAGTCCACCAAAAACGGGTTTCTTGCCCGAAAAGCAGACTCTTCACACCGCCAAATTTTCAGATAGCGGTAGAAGGGAGCACGCGGATACAAATGATGGACCAAATGATAGTTTTGCCACAACAACAGTGGCGTTAACAGCCATTCATGCCCCACCCGGTTATTGGTCGCCTGAAACGGATCTTCCTGCTGTGTCGCTTTTTTCGGCATATGCGGCAGATAATCAAACGCCAACGCCAGAAAAAAGACCGCAAATCGGCTGGGCAACAGCCAGTACAATAAAAAAGCTTCGCCGTACCCCAAGGACACAATTACCGTAATTAAAGCAATGCCACTTGCCATTCCTAACAAAAAACTTCGTTGTTCATCCTTTGGGCGGCTTTTATATCTGGGGATATAAAAGAAGAAGTAGGATAAGTCCAGGGTGAACCAACGCAGCGGCAACTGCCATGCAGGGCCGGAACTGGTGTAAGTGTCCGGGTCTTTGTCCATTGATTCATTGGTAAACCTATGATGCTGCATATGCGCATAGCGGAACATCTTAAACAAAGGTAACGGCAATAAGGGCAGCATGGCCAGATTACCCAGCACTTCATTAACCCGATTGTGGGTCGAGAGTGCACGGTGCGAGGCGTCATGCAATACGGTAAACAACCAGTACGCCATAACCGCGCTCACGGCTACAGAGACAACCACAGGCCATTGCCCCGTCATGCCAAGCCATCCACTCGCAAACCAACACAAATAGGCAACCATAAACAGCGCCAAGGTGGGCCAAGCAAAAGTGGGTTGGGCTGTTAGTTTGGCTAAGGCCTCACTTCCCAATGATTTTGGGGTTGGAATACTTGTTCTTGTACTCTTATTCATGCTCATTGCTTGCATCCAAACGATTATATTGTAGGACAATCCTACACTTAAAATCATACACTGTGAAGAGACTCGTCTTTTTACTAGGCTTAATCCAGTGTTTGCCTTTGTGTTCAACCCCAAACAAAGCAGTTAAGATGGGCGCTTTTTAGATCAGTAAATTCCTTCGGCCTCTATCATGTCCTCATTACCTATTGAATCTGTGCTTAATCAACTTGTGGCAAGCCTGTCCCAACATGATCAACTGATTTTGGAGGCCCCTCCGGGAGCAGGTAAAACCACTATGGTGCCATTAGCACTGTTAGACCAACCTTGGGCCAGATCGGGAAAGATTGTCATGCTGGAACCTCGCAGGATTGCCGCCAGACAAGCGGCCGAGCGAATGGCAGAGCTTCTGGGTGAAGAGGTCGGCCAGACGGTGGGTTATCGGGTACGAATGGACAATAAAGTCTCAGCTAAGACACGCATCGAAGTGATCACCGAAGGTGTGTTAAACCGACTGTTGCTCGATGACCCGTCATTGGAGGGTATCGCCGCCCTGATCTTCGATGAATTCCATGAGCGGAGCCTGGATGGTGATGTTGGTTTGGCCCTGACACTGCAAGGCCGACAACTTTTCGGAGATTTAAGAGACACCCCGCTTAAACTGATTGTAATGTCTGCAACACTGGACGGCTCGCAACTTCAAGCCTATTTAGAAACCGCATCAGGTACAAATTGTCCGATCGTTAGCAGCGAAGGCCGAATGTTCCCTGTAGATATACGCTGGATGCCCGGCCCTGCTACCACTCAATTATCAGGATACGCCCGGCATCAATCCCTGATTCAGCACATCACCCAAACCATTGAACAAGCACTTGCCGATCAAACAGGCAGCATATTGGTGTTCCTTCCCGGCCAGAAAGAAATCCACGACGTTCAGTATCAGCTACAACAGCGCTTGGTGCACTCCGGCATTCACACCAATAACGCTCTGCAAATAACGCCCTTGTACGGTGCTTTATCACTTGCCGAACAACGTAAAGCAATTCAGCCTGCTGCCGATGGCATCCGAAAAGTCGTGTTAACCACCAGCATTGCAGAAACCAGTTTAACCATTGAAGGCGTAAGGGTGGTGATTGACTCAGGGCTAGCCCGTGTACCGGAATACGACCCGAAAACCGCCATGACGCGATTGAAAACAGAGCGCGTTTCCAAGGCGTCCGCCAAACAACGAACCGGACGAGCTGGCCGTCTGGAGCCCGGCGTCTGCTACCGCCTTTGGTCAGAAGAACAACATCAAAGCCTGTCGAATTTCACGGCACCGGAAATTGATCAGGCTGACTTGACGCCTCTCGTCTTGCAGTTGATTCAGTGGGGATTGTCGAACCCGAACGAGCTGGATTGGCTTACCGCACCAAAGCCATCGGCCTACCAGCAAGCTCTTGATCTGCTAATTCAGTTAAATGCAGTCACAGAAGATGGTACCGCTCTGACAGCCCAGGGTGAATCCATGACAAAACTTGCAATGCACCCCAGATTCGCGCACATGCTTATTAAGAGCACAGCTATAACGTCTGGCGCAAGCTCAAGCGCTACTCAACTTGCATGCCGACTGGCAGCGCTGCTGTCTGAACGCGATCCGTTAACAGGGGATGCAGAACTTACCCGACGATTGGCCCTGTTCGAAACTAAAGGTGCAGAAACCAATAGTGCAGAAACCAAAGGGCCGCTAATGAAGCGGATCAAAATGCTGTCAAAACAGTTCGAACAACAACTCACGCGTATCAACGCAACGCCCGCTGATACCCTAGCCATCGATTCACAAGATGTACCTGGCGTGTTAACCGCACTTGCCTACCCGGATCGGATCGCACAAGTAGCTACTGCTTCAAATTCAGAGCTCACACACACGGTGAAACTCAGTAACGGGCGACAAGCACAACTGAATAGCACCGGCGGACTGGCGAAAGC
>JBFHTA010000127.1:0-11005 GCA_041590855.1 Pseudomonadales bacterium | reverse complement strand
CCAAGATATCCATGTCGCTTGCTGTAATTTTCCAGATGCTCGGCAATGGATTCTAGTGCAGCTTGTTGTTGGGTGCTGTTAATGGTCGTGAAGATCTTGTAGCCGCCGGTATAAATATCGTCCGGAAATAACTTGAGGGCTTCGGTGCGAGCAATATCTGCGGCATAAAAGGCGTCTATCTCGGATTTTGGGGCGTGATATTTGGCGGTAACAGGGCTTTGTTGTGCCACGACTTTCTGTGATTCTGTGATGTAGTTTAGGGCGTGCATTCGATCCAGAATCCAGTTTCTCCGTTTGACTGCGCGCTCAGGGTTTCTAAGTGGATTGTATGCGGATGGGGCTTTTGGTAAGCCTGCAATCATTGCGGTTTGGGCAAGTGTTAACTCTTCTACTTTTTTTCCGTAATAGGTCCTGGCTGCAGCCGCTATTCCATAAGAGCGATGCCCGAGATAAATTTTGTTCAAATAAAGTTCAAGGATTTGTTCTTTTGTTAGAGAACGTTCCATTTGAAGTGCAAGCAGAATTTCATTGAACTTTCTTGAGAAAGTTTTCTCGCGGCTTAAGAAATAGTTCTTGGCAACCTGCATGGTGATGGTGCTGCCACCTGATTGAATGCTGCCGGTTGTGGCAAGTTGAAATGCTGCTCGGGCCAGTCCAACTAAGTCGACACCTTGGTGCTCCCAAAAACGATTGTCTTCGGCTGATATTACGGCGTTTACAAAAGGTGTTGGTATTTCATGATAATTGATTGGAGAACGGTGTTTTTCACCGTATTCGGCAATCAGCTTTCCATCTTTGGTCAAAATCTTGAGAGGGACTTGAAGTTGTATCTTTTGAATTTCTTCCACGGGAGGAAGGTTTGGGATAAGGCAAAGCGTCACGCCGGAGAAAATAAGTGTTGTAAAGCATACCGCAGAAAAAGCCAGATAAATGGCAATTTTGAAACTCTTAAATGTGGTCTGGATCATAGAAATTACATTTTAATTTGATGAAAAAAATTTAAATTATATGCTGAGCTGGAATCATATCACTTTGGGGTCTATTTTTTTAGTTCATGGTTTGCTATATCAGTGAACCTGTTATTTAATGTACATTAATATATAGTTCTCGTAAGTGCTCGTACTATTAGGGAATTCTCGGTGTTCGGATTACTTAAAAGAAAAACAACGACGCTGTTGGGGTTGGATATTAGTTCAACAACAGTGAAGCTCATTGAACTCGGACAGCAGGGTAATCGCTACCGTGTAGAGAGTTATGCGGTAGAACCTCTTACTGAAGGTTCTGTGGTTGAAAAAAACATTCAGGATGCTGACGCAGTTGGTGAGTCGATTGCGCGAGTCGTAGCTCGTGCAAAATGCAAGGCTCGTGCTGCGGCAGTTGCTGTGTCTGGTTCTTCTGTTATTACGAAAACCATCGAAGAGAATGCCAACCTCAGTGATGACGATCTTGAGAACAAGATTATGCTGGATGCGCATCAGCACATCCCCTTTCCGTTAGAAGATGTGTATCTCGATTTTGAAGTGCAGGGGCCTCATCCTGATAATCACGATTTGATTGAGGTAGTATTGGCTGCTTGCCGTAAAGAAGATGTTGAGGTGCGTGAAGGCGTTTGTACTTTGGGAGGGTTAACTGCCAAAGTGGTGGATGTGGAAGCCTACGCATTAGAACGATCGCTTGAATTGATCCAGAGCCAGTTGGATGGTGACATCAGTGATATGTTGGTAGCGACCATTGATATTGGTGCTACAACCACGACCTTGAGCGTCCTTAATGAGGGCAAAACCATCTATAACCGAGATCAGGTTTTTGGTGGTAAGCAGTTAACTGAAGAAATTATGAGGCGTTACGGCCTTTCCATGGAAGAAGCCGGATTGGCCAAAAAACAAGGCGGCTTACCAGATGATTATGAGGTTGAAGTGTTACAGCAATTTAAAGAAGCTGCTGTTCAACAAATTAGCCGATCGTTACAACTCTTTTTTAATGGCTCCCAATACCACGATGTAAACTATATTGTTTTATCAGGGGGCAGTGCTTCTATTCCGGGCTTAGATGAGATGGTTCAGGAAAAGTTGGGTACACGTACGATTGTGGCCAACCCGTTTATCGACATGTCTATTGCTCCGAAAGTTAATGCAACAGCGCTTTCAAATGATGCTCCTTCTTTGATGGTGGCTTGTGGTCTAGCCCTGAGGAGTTTTGATTAATGGCAAAGATTAACCTCAGACCCTGGCGTGAAGAACTGCGTCAGGAGAAACAACAACAGTTTGTAGTCACTTTGGCTGGCGTCTTGGTTATCGCTTTTGGTGTGGTCTTTATGTGGCATCAATATCTGAATGGACTGATTGATGATCAAAGGGCGCGTAACCGCTTTATTCAAGAGGAAACGGATAAGCTGAAAGAACAGATTGCCGAAATCGATCGGCTTAAACAAGAGCGTAAGCGTTTGATCGATCGTATGAAGGTGATTCAGGAACTTCAGGGGAATCGTCCAGTTATTGTGAAGGTGTTTGATGAGTTGGTTCGTACCATTCCTGATGGCGTCTTCTATGAAACATTACAATTAGAGGGTTCTACGCTTAAGATCTCAGGGGTGGCTGATTCAAATAACAGGATCTCTAGTTTAATGAGAAACTTTGATGGATCAGAGTGGTTTAAGGATCCTAATTTAACCTCTGTTCAGGCAATGAAAGAACAGGGTGGCACTACCAGTAATTTTAAATTGATTGTTAACCAGACGACTCCTAACGCGGAAGAGGAAGAAAAGAGTAAAGGCCGGAGGAAGAAATCATGAGTTTCGCTGAAACGATTGAGAAGTTAAATGATCTCGACCTCAATGATATTGATCTGAACAATATTGGTTCCTGGCCGTTAGCAGGCAAACTCTTTATTTTGATTTTAGTGGCATCGCTGGTTATTGCTGGTAGCTATTGGTTTCATATTAAGGGGTTAGGCGAAACATATGAAACTGAGGTCAAACAAGAGAAAACGCTGAAGGAAGATTTCGAGCAAAAAGCTTTTAAAGTTGCAAACCTAGAAGCCTATAAGCAGCAAATGGTTGAAATGGAAGAAACCTTTGGTGCTTTGCTTAGGCAATTGCCTAGTGATACCGAGGTCGCAGGACTCCTAGAGGATATTACACATACTGGATTAGGTAGTGGTTTGAAGTTTGAAAAGATTGCGCTGCAGCCTGAGGTGGCTAAAGAGTTTTATATCGAACTTCCGTTCAAGATTACGGTTGAGGGTACTTATCATGAGTTGGGGTCGTTTGTTAGTGGTGTAGCAAGCCTGCCTAGAATTGTAACCTTGCATGATTTGAATATCCGATACTCCACCGAAGAAGGTAATAAAGAAAATGTCTTGATTATGGACATCTTGGCTAAAACCTATCGCTATAATGAGAAGAATAAAAGAGGTGGTAAGTAATGTCTGGGGTGTTTCCTTTTGGTCGTATTCTTACTATTGGGATTATGTCTATCATAATTTCCGGCTGTTATGGGCAGAAAGGTTTGGGGGATATCAAGGCTTATATGGCGGATATTAGAAGTCAACCGCACGGACGTATTGAGCCGTTACCAGAGTTTCACGCCTATGAAGCTTTCACCTATAAAGCCAGTGAATTAAGATCTCCGTTCGCTAAGCCTGTTGTTGTGGAGGTAGTCGAGACGGAGGTTAAAGAGAGTCTTAACTTATTCCCGGATTTTGATCGCGCGAAAGAGTACTTGGAACGTTTTCCTATTACTACGCTTGCTATGGTTGGTACCTTATCTCGTGAAGGGGATGATTTGTGGGCTCTGATTAGTGATGAGAATGGTGATGTTCATCGGGTGAAGATGGGCAATTATTTGGGGCAGAATCATGGCCAAATTGTTGAAGTTAATGAACTTGGATTGCAAGTGTTAGAAATTGTACCTGATGGCGATGGTGGTTGGGTTCAAAGACCACGAGCTATTCAGATCGAAGGATTAGAAGAAAAATAATTTGCCACAGTTGAAATTGGTGATGGCTATGAAATTTTACGGTGGGTTCGGTTCAATGAAGTTTATGAGAAAGAATAAAAGTATTGGCATGCTAAGTAGATGGGGTTGGTTATTCATTCTGTCTTTGTTTGTCTCTACAGGAGCTAATGCTGTTAGCTTAACGAAATTAGATGTGTCTTCATTGGCAAATGAAGGCGTTGAAGTTCGATTGAGATTTGACGGTACGCCACCGGAACCGAAAGGCTATACCATTGAAAAGCCAGCGCGTATATCGCTTGACTTAATGGGTGCTAAAAGTGGGTTGAAGGAGAAATACCATAAACTTGGCTTTGGTAATGCACGCAGCTTAACCATTATTGAAGCTAAGGATCGTACACGAGTTATTGTGAACCTAACGGAACTTGTCGATTATACGGCTACGGTATCTGGTAACAGTTTGGTCTTGGCGCTAGGTGGTGGTGATAAGAAACAGGGTGCACAAGATTCTCTAGCTAAAGGGGAAGCTCAAAAGCAGTTTGATGATGATAAGAAGTCGATTCAAGATATTGACTTCCGTCGTGGAGAGTCAGGCGAAGGGCGAGTTTTGATTACTGTGTCTGATCCGTCTATCGCAGTTGACATGGAGTCTTTGGGTGGAAAAATCTTTGTTACTTTCCCGGATGGTGAAGTGCCCTCTGAGTTAATGCGTCGGTTGGATGTAACGGACTTTGCAACACCTGTAACTTTTGTCGATATGCTAAAGGAAGATGGTGTTCCTAAGTTAACGATTGAAACTGCTCAGACACATGAGTATTTGGCCTACCAAACTGATAACTTACTGACGATTAATGTTAAGCCTGTTACTGAAGAAGAGGCAGAAGAGCGACGTAAACAGAAGTTCCCATACAGTGGTGAAAAACTATCTTTGAATTTTCAGGATATTGAAGTCCGCTCTGTACTGCAGTTGATTGCAGACTTTACCAGTCTTAATTTGGTTGCCAGTGATACCGTTGAAGGCCGAATTACATTGCGCTTACAAAATGTGCCGTGGGACCAAGCCTTGGATTTAGTCCTTAAAACCAAAGGTTTGGATAAACGAAAAATTGGTAATGTTTTACTAGTTGCGCCTGCAGATGAAATAGCTGCTCGTGAAAAACTGGAATTGGAAGCTCAGAAACAAGTTGCTGAATTAGCACCATTAGAAACTGACTTTATTCAGGTGCGTTATGCGAAGGCAGCCGATGTGGTGAATCTTTTATCTGCGGAGCAAGGTTTGTTGACGGAGCGTGGTAGCGCTAGTGTCGATGAAAGAACCAATACCTTGATTGTTCGAGATACTGCGCGAAAACTGGATGAGATTCGTGATGCTATGAAGGTATTGGATATTCCGGTTCGTCAGGTGTTGATTGAAGCTCGCATAGTAATTGCAACCAAGAATCTTGGTAAAGAGCTAGGTGTGCGCTGGGGTGGAGCTGCTTGGGATCAGGATGCTGATAATTTCAGAGGTATTTCAGGGTCTATTGAGGGAGTGAATTCTGCTAAGAAAATTTTTAACGATCGGAAAGACGTAGATTTTCGGAATGAGCAGAGTATTTTGGAGGCTCAGAACAGATTCCTTCAAGACTTAGCTGAAGGAAACGCTACCATTCCAGAGTTTGTTAATTTAGAAGGCTATGAAGGTGGTGAAATCAAAGAAAGCATGGTTGTTGACTTGGCTGCTACTAATGCAAATGCAACAACATTTGCTTTAGGTATCGCCGCTTTCGATTATGTGATTGATCTTGAGTTGTCTGCATTGGAAACTGAAGGTAAAGGTGAGATTATTTCACAGCCTAAGATTATTACTGCTGATGGTCAGACGGCGCGCATCGAATCAGGTACAGAGATTCCTTACCAAGAGGCCTCTTCAAGTGGTGCAACAACCACTTCATTTAAAGATGCAGTGTTGTCTTTGGAGGTAACTCCGCAGATCACGCCTGATGACCGAATTATTATGGATCTTAAGATCAATCAGGATTCTGTGGGCGAGATTTTCAACGGTATTCCGAGTATTGATACACAGGCGCTTGAAACCCAAGTGATCGTTGAGAATGGCGAAACCATTGTACTTGGTGGTATATTCCGGGGTGAGGATGTTGAGCAAGTTGAGAAAACGCCGTTTTTAGGAGATTTGCCCTACATTGGTGCTTTGTTCAGACGAACTACCCAAACGGAAGACAAAGCTGAGTTGCTAATGTTTATTACGCCTAAGTTAGTGAAGGATACCTTGTCTGTTCGTTAATAAAGGGCTCTCAAGGGGTTAGTTATTAATATCTTTTTAGTTGGGCCGATGGGCGCGGGCAAAAGCACCATCGGCAAACTCTTGTCTTTAGAGTTAGATCGTCCTTTTTTTGATTCTGATAAAGTAATTGAAGAGCGAGCCGGAGCGAATATTCCCTGGATATTTGATGTTGAGGGTGAGGCCGGTTTCAGAGAGCGTGAGACTGCTGTTATTGATGATTTAACAGCTCAAAGTGACATTATCCTTGCAACTGGAGGGGGTGTGATTTTGAAGCCTGAAAATCGAAAATATTTAAGCGAACGTGGCTCGGTTATTTATCTTAAAACATCCGTTGAACTTCAGATTGAACGGACCCGTCGTGACAAAAACAGACCGTTACTTCAAACCGAAGATCCTACTCAGGTTTTGAAAAATCTTATGGACATCCGAGAGCCTCTTTATATGGAGGTTTGTGATCATGTGGTGGCAACTGACAAGAGAAACCCTAAATTAGTGGTTTCAGAGATTTGTCGAGTATTGAATATATAACGTTTCTTTTCGGAAGTTTCTGAGTACATAGACTATGAAAACATTGAAAGTTGAATTGGGTGACCGTTCTTATCCCATCTTTATTGGTGAAAATTTATTGGGGAATCCTGATTTACTGTCGCCTTATATTGCCGGAAAGCAAGTGATGGTGGTGACAAATGAAACGGTAGCTCCTCTGTATTTGGAACAGTTAAAGTCGGCGTTGACTGGTTATCAGGTGGATGAAGTGGTTCTTCCTGATGGCGAAGAGTATAAGAACTCAGCAAGTGTTGATTTAATATACACTGAATTATTGAAGAAACGGCATAATAGGAAAACAACATTGATTGCCCTAGGTGGTGGTGTTGTAGGCGATATGTGTGGCTTTGCTGCTGCCTCCTATCAGCGTGGTGTTGATTTTATTCAAGTGCCTACTACCTTGCTTTCTCAAGTAGATTCTTCAGTCGGAGGGAAAACCGGAATAAATCACCCATTAGGGAAAAATATGATTGGTGCCTTTCACCAGCCTAATGTGGTAATTGCCGATACTAATACCTTGAAGACGTTACCCGAACGTGAGCTTTCTGCCGGTATTGCTGAAGTTATCAAATATGGGTTGATTCGTGATCCTGAGTTTTTGGATTGGATTGAAAAAGAAATGCATGGCTTGTTGGTGTGCAATTCAGAAGCTTTGACGTATGCAATATACGAGTCATGCCGTAATAAGGCTGAAATTGTAGCGGAAGATGAGTTGGAGTCGGGCGTAAGGGCTTTGTTGAACCTGGGGCATACATTTGGTCATGCGATTGAGGCTCATCAGGGGTATGGTCAATGGCTTCATGGCGAGGCTGTGGGGGCTGGAATGGTGATGGCTGCCTATATGTCTGAAAAATTGGGGTGGCTTTCGATCGAGGAATATCAGCGTGCATTCGCAATTATTCAGAGCGCCAAGTTACCAGTTGTGTCACCGGATAATATGTCTCCTGATGATTTTATTGAGTACATGTCTTTGGATAAAAAGAATCTTGATCATCGTATTCGCTTAGTGTTGTTGAAATCTCTTGGTGAGGCCATCATTACTGCTGATTATCCTCAGGATGTTTTTTTGGAGACTTTGGCTAGTTGCTAGTGTAACTTGGTGATATGTTACTAGTTTGTGAAAAGCTTGAGCTAAGGATGGTGCAATGACAGTCGTGACTCAGCCAGAGATGACAGGCTTTGAGACCGAGCAGGTTAAGCCAGCTGTCTCACAAAATCGTTTTTTTCCTGGTGGCCTGCGTAGTGAACTGTTAGATCAAATTGTTCATCTCACTCGCTATGGGACGTTGACAGTTAATGTTAGCGGAGACGCGGGTACTGGTAAAAGTCATTTGCTGCGAGCGGTTAAAGCTTCACTCCCAGGCAATGCTATTGATATTCAGGCGTCTCTACTGATGTCTGCTTCGGAGTTGCTGACTCAGTTGTTGCACCAACTGATGGCGAGTCGATTTCACCACGATTTGCCTGAAATCCCTGCAACCACTGATGAACAAGCACTTTTATCTCTGATTGGTTCCTACTTTTTGCGTTTATCTGATTCAGGTAATTCGATAGTTATTTTGATTGATGATGCGCATGAAATCAGTGAAGAAGCTTTGCAAGTATTACTGAACTTGCTACAGGATAAACAATACAAAGACATTGTTCAGTGTGTTCTTTTTTCTGAGCCTTATATTGAAAAGCAGCTAGCTAAGCCAGGGGTTAAAAATGCAGGTGGAGAGCAGATCTTCACTTTAAGAATGCCCCTGATGGATCAGGCTGCAATTGAAGATTATTTGCACTTTCTTGAGGCAGTAAAACCTGAAACTGAGCGCATCATGTATTCTGAAAGCGATGTTCGGATGATACATGAATTATCTGAAGGGAAGCTTGGGCAAGTAAATGCTGCAATTCGTTCGTTATTAGAAAAAGAACCAGCTACTTCAGTGCTCAGAGGTGGAGCTTTTCTTTCCCCTGTTCAAATGTCTGTCTTAGCGGCTGCAGTGATTACCCTGGGGCTCATATTATTTTTATATCAAAATGAAAAATCTGTCGAATATTCAGGGACAGTAGACGTTGCAGAAGACACGATAACACCAAAGTCGCTTACATTAGAGGGTGTCAGAAGTGAGGATGTTGGTGGAATTGTACAGAATAGTTCTGAGTCAGATGAGACTGTGGATAAACCAGTATCGAGCAGTTTGCTGGAGCAGCTTCGTAAGAAGCAGGAAGAGCTTCTTGAGGAACGAAAGCAATCTTCGATACCAGGTAATCAGCGGCAGCTGACCGAAGAACAAGTTACATCAAATGCGGATCAGGGGTTGGCACTGGTTAAAGAGGTTGTGTCTGAGAAGCCAAAGCAGACAGTGTCTTCTGATGTTGAGTCTAATGCTCAAAAAGTGGAAGTGGATACATTGGAAAAGGATGCTGGTTCAATACACAGAAATCCTTCCGTTACCTGGATTTCAGCTCAGCCTGGTAATCGATATACGATACAGATTTTGGGGGCGCACTCCAAACAAAATGTATCTCGCTACATCAATGGGTTTAAAGGGGACAAAAAACAGCTCCATATCTATGAGGGTGTATTACGAGATCAGCCTTGGTTTGTGCTAATTTATGGTAGTTATGAGAATCGGGATGCCGCTAAAGCAGCAGGCGTTAAATTGGGATTGAAGGACCTATGGATAAGGAACTTCTCGGCCATCCAAAAAGAGATGGTTCGTTAAAAATAGAGTAAGGAAGCACATCGTAATCGTTAACTAGAATTCGCTACTGGACATCCAGTTTCTTAGTACTTTTAAAGTCGCATATTTGAATGGACTCGTCGCATTTCTGTACAGATTTTGCGTAAAAGTTTGTTACCCGCCCCTGTTTTGTGTAAAATTGTCGCCCCTTTGCCTGCGCGGAGGCTTTTCGCAGGCGCTTTGAGCTTTGGTTTTGTTGTAAGCTCAGTTAAGAATTTTAAGATTAGCTAGGTGAGAGTGGCTTATGAGTAAAGGTCTTTATCATCCTGGGGATGTCAGAGATAACTGTGGTTTTGGTTTGATTGCTCACATGAGCGGTGAAGCTAGCCACCACTTGTTAGAGACTGCAATTGAAGCTCTAACTTGCATGACCCATCGTGGTGGTATTGCTGCAGACGGTAAAACAGGCGACGGTTGTGGTCTGCTTATCAAGAAACCTGATGCGTTCCTCAGAGAAGTAGCAAATGAACAGTTTGGGAAAAGCCTAGCTGATCAATATGCAGTAGCTATGTTATTCCTTGATTTGGATGAAGCATTAGCAGGCGAGCAACGTACTAAAGTCGAAGAGGCGGTTAAAGCTCAAGGGCTTGGTGTTGTTGGGTGGCGTGAAGTGCCAACTAATAACGATTGCCTGGGCCCTATGGCGATTGATGTATTGCCAAAGTTTGAACAGCTATTTATTGAAGCACCTGAAGGTCTGTCTGAGCAGGAATTCATGGTGAAGCTGTTCGTTGCCAAGCGTCGTGCTGAACAGGCGAATGAGGGTCAAGAGAACTTCTACATTTGTAGTATGTCATCAGAAGTTCTTTCCTATAAAGGCTTGATGATGCCGGTAGACTTACCAAGCTTCTATTTAGATCTTGGTGATGAACGTGTGACTACTTCTATATGTGTATTCCACCAGCGATTCTCAACCAATACTTTACCTCGCTGGCCTTTGGCTCAGCCTTTCCGCTATCTGGCGCACAACGGTGAGATTAACACTGTTGAGGGTAACCGTAATTGGGCTAAAGCGCGTGGCAGTAAGTACGCGACACCGTTAATTCCTGAATTAAATGACTTACAACCAGTTGTTAATACAACGGGGTCAGACTCATCAAGTATGGATAACATGCTTGAGTTGCTGCTGGCAGGCGGTATGGAATTACCACAGGCGTTGCGTCTGATTATTCCACCTGCATGGCAAAATGCTGAAACTATGGACCCTGATCTTCGTGCATTCTATGAATACACGTCGATGCACTGTGAGGCATGGGATGGTCCTGCCGGGGTTGTAATGACAGATGGCCGCCATGCAGTATGTATGTTGGATCGAAACGGTCTGCGCCCAGCGCGTTGGGTCACTACTAAGAATGGTTATATTACATTGGCTTCGGAAATCGGTGTTTACGATTACGCTCCGGAAGATGTGGTAGCCAAAGGTCGTGTTGGCCCGGGCCAAATGTTGGTGGTGGACACTGCCAGCGGTGAAGTGCTTCATACCAAAGATATTGATG
>JBFHTA010000126.1:0-11101 GCA_041590855.1 Pseudomonadales bacterium | reverse complement strand
TGGCACCTTGGACACAATCAAACGCATTGCTCTGGACGCCGGCGCAGCCATAATGGAGGTCTACAAAAAAGACGTTTCAGTGATGGAAAAATCGGATCAGAGCCCATTAACCGAGGCCGATTTGGCCGCTCATAACCTTATATTGAAGGGGTTGGTAAATGCCTTCCCTGACATTCCTGTGTTGTCTGAAGAATCGACAGACATTACCTACCAAGATCGCAAAGACTGGCCAACCTTTTGGCTGGTTGATCCGCTCGACGGCACCAAAGAGTTTATAAAGAAGAACGATGAATTCACCGTAAACATTGCCTTGATTCATCAAGGCCAGCCGGTGTTAGGTGTTGTCTACGCGCCAGCGCTCGATCTGTGCTACCTCGGAGCTCAAGGACTAGGCGCGTTCAAGCAGGCAGGCCAGACTGAAAGCGCTATTCATGTGGATGACAGCACACCGGACACCTGGATCATGGTGGGAAGCCGTTCCCACCCAAGCGAGCACTTAGCCGGGTATTTAGCGGCCTTTGAAGACTATCAGATGATTCCAAAAGGCAGCTCACTCAAGCTCTGTATGATCGCAGAAGGCAGCGCCCACCTCTACCCAAGGCTTGGACCTACCTGCGAATGGGACACCGCAGCCGCGCACGCTGTGGTCTTAGCCGCCGGTGGCGTCGTCAACGACAAAACAGGACAGCCACTCATGTACAACAAGGCGGACATCCTGAACCCCTGGTTTTTTGTGCATTCCAAGGCGGTTAAGATTCCTTTGTTTACAGGCTAATCGGAAAATAATGCAATGGATGGAACATTGTAGCTTCCTAAAAGTTTGCACACTGTTTACATAATGCTTGGTTAATTCCTCGGTAGCTTTGTTGAGATCACCCAACAATTTCACGGAGCAATTGAGTCGTCATGGTAACCACAAGGAAAAATCAACGAATTCTTACCGCGCTGTGCCTTTCGGGAGCGCTATCAGCCTGCGGCGGAGGCAGTTCTGGAAGCGAAACCTCCAAAGCGAATGACTTACAAACAAGTTCTGACGACGCCTTGACCGAAACGGAAAGCCCGTCTGATCTGACCGTTAACTTTATCTCCACGCCAGAACCAAACACTCACCTTAGATACGCTTCATTCCAATTCAACGCTGAAGGTGCCGTTGAATACCAGTGTTCACTTAACAACAATCCATTTCAAAGTTGCCAATCACCACGGTTTGAAGCTTCGGTTGATTTAGACCTCAATCAATTGAGTGTCAAAGCAATTGACTCGGCTGGCGAATCAGGTGAAGCGGAAACCTTCAGTTGGTTCGTAGAAGATGTGTTGATTGAGGGTAATGAGGATTTAATTATCACCAACGTCTCCCCAAGTCCAAGTGAAGCTCAAAGTTGGCGAGGAATTTTTCGCATCAATTGCGACTTTTCTCACAGCAGTTACAACGACCCCATTGTCTTCCCGGATCAAGCGAATGCGGCTCACTTACACCGTTTCTATGGTAATACCTTGGTGGATGAAAGTACCGATACCGAATCCCTCTACACCCTGGGCGAGTCAACATGTCAGGGGAATCGACTGAATATGAGCGCGTATTGGATTCCAGCCTTGTTGGCACCTACCTATGACCAAAGCACAGGTGAGCGTTTGCAAGATGCCAATGGAGAGCCAGCCTGGCAAGTGGTACCTGCCGTGGTGGGTAACGACGACGAAGCTCACGAAATATTTTATTACTCCGCTGGTGTTGATGACCTTCAGGCAATCCAACCGCTACCAGCAGGATTACGAATGATTGCAGGAACCAACACAACCCTTCCAGGTGAAGAGCAAGACAGCAGTATAGCGCGATGGCATTGCCAAAGTTGGGAGTCGGACGACGCAACCAACCCTCAATTCAGTGCCACTATCCCTGAGTGCGAAGAACCCGACCGAGTCAGAATGGATATTTTCTTTCCCAGTTGTTGGGATGGCGTGAATCTGGACTCAGCAGACCATCGCAGTCATATGGCCTATCCAGTCACTGAAAATTCAGCACTTGGCACACACTGCCCGGAGAGCCACCCGGTTCCAGTCGTCAGAGTCAGTTATCATTACGCTTTTGGCGTGAAACCGGAAGTCACCCATCCAAGCGATAAACTCAGCCGGGGTTGGCGTCTGGCATCTGACATGTATGACGTCACCGAAGACCAAGCCGGAGGACTTTCATTACACGGTGACTGGTTTGGAGCCTGGCACCCAACAGTGATGGAAGCGATACTGGAAAACTGTATTCAACAGCAATTAGATTGCCATGATGGTAATCTCGCCAACGGCTATCGACTGTCCGGCACCCAGGAAGGAACGAGCGCTGAACCCGAAATCATCAATAAAGGATTAGGTGATCCAGCGCATTAACTACATTGAACGCTTAGAACAGTTACACAAGGCCCGTTTGAACGTCTCTGAAACTCCATTGACCGTTCGGATTGGCATTATTAATTAACTGGCACGACGTCTTGCACCAGGCACTCAAACAAGCAATGTAATTGGTTAATTGGTGGTAGGCTTGGCTTTATCCGGGGCGTCCGGCTTAATTAACGACATAGAAAAACTGGAGTAAGTGGCGATACGACCAAGCCAGTTGACGGCCGAACCCGCCACACCACTGGTAGCCACAAAACCTGCCTGTCAAAAAGCCGAGCTGACATGCACATTTACACCATTACCCTGGAAACGATGCCTCCTTTACGCCGAAAGCGGACAAGTCGATGCTGTCGTTTCAGCCTCGTACAAACCTGAACGGGCTAAGTTTTTACATTATCCTGAACATTCAGACAGCCGACAAAACAGGACAGCCACTGATGTACAACAAGGCGGACATCCTGAACCCCTGGTTTTTTTGTGCATTCCAAAGCCGTTAGCATTCCTTTAATCGAAACTTAGCCTGGCGTTTAATCACTGCGTTTCTTTTCAAGACAGATGAAAGAATTTATCCTAGGGAACCTCTCACATGGGCACCGCCAGGTTCACATAACATCTTTGTATAAACCTATTACATACATGCTTTAGATAAACGCTTTGCATAAGGAAGGACACCATCATTAATTTATTTGAGAAGTTTGAGAAACTCATTTTGGGCACTTTGCTGGTGATGATGGGCTTGTTAGTCATCGCCGCGTTGCTGGAAGTGGGAATTCAGTTTTACCGGTTCCTGATGAATACCGATGGCATGTTATTAAACCTTCGCGAAATTTTTACGGTGCTGGGGTGGTTCTTATTGGTCCTGATCGCTCTGGAACTCATGGCCTCTGTGGCTGCCTTCCTGGAAGAAAAGGTCATCAAAGTTGAGTTTATGTTTATCGTGGCCATTACCGCTGTTGCCCGAAAACTGGTAACCATGGATTCAAAAGAAACAGAGCCTTTATATTATGTAGGTTTAGCAGCTGTGATATTGGCGCTTTCGATTGGTTATTATCTTTCGAAACGAGCATCTTTTCGATATGAAAAAAACAAAAAAGGCTCCGTTAATCCCAGCTGTTAACGAGGCTTGCGGCTGACACAGACGATCAAACTCATCTGTGTCAGTTAACATCGTCACACCCCGTGGCGAGTTAAATTACACTAGCCCCGTCTTAATGTCTCTGAAACTCCATTGACCGTTCGGATCAGCATTATCAATTAACTGACACGACTTCTTGCACCAGGCACTCAAACAAGCAATGTAATTGGTTAATTGGTGATAGGCCTTATCCGGGGCGTCCGGCTTAATTAACGACATAGTAAAACCGGAGTAAGTCGCAATTCGGCCAAGCCAGTTGACGGCCGAACCCGCCACACCACTGGTGGCCACAAAACCTGCGGTGGTGGCCGCCAAGCCCAAAATATTAGCGGCATGCTGTATGCCCCCATCATTTTTGGTGACGTCTTTCTTAAGTACCGGATGCAGTAACGACAACATATTGATGGCTTGAGGCTGATAAGAAGCGACCGCTACATCGTTTGCTGTTCTTGCCAAATTAGCGGGCAAACTATGACCTGCCTGAATGGCGCGGTCCAAACTCTGTAATGAAGAACCCGCCGATGAACTTCGCTTGAATTCAACGCTTTCCGTCGTCAAACGACCGGCCGCAACCCGCTTCTGATCTTGCTTGGTCACGTTTGCGGAATAGGTCCGTTGCAGACGGTTATAAACCGCACCACTGGCGACCGTCATGCGAATGGCCAAGGCCGCTTGTTCTTTAAAATCGTTACCGATCGCTCGGCTGGAAAGGCGCTTTAACTGATTAACCTGGCTTTCAACAAGCTGATTAATGATGATATCCATGACACTTCCTTATGGTCATATGAAAGAATACATTGAGTGCCCTGACCTGCTGTTCAAGGCAAGAGAACAACATACCGATTAATCTTCGCCCCGGCAAAACGGAACCGCTGTTTTGTTAAACCAGTCATGGATTCATCACACAAATTTAACCCAAGTGTCACAGGGTACATAACTAAGCGTCATAGAGCGGCTCTAGAGTATTTGTCGTTCCGGTCAAATTATCGAGGATTACTCATGACGTACCATAAGAAATTCGGTGTAGCGACAATCGCTCTCGCCGTAACGCTAGCAGGTTGCAGCGACAACGACAGCTCTAACAATCAGAATGAAGACGAGCACTTTACCCTTCAGCTTCTCCATAATGCCGATATGGATGGCGCTACCGGGGCATTGGACAATGTAGAAGCCTTTTCAGCCATTGTTACCGCTCTTAGAGCTGACTATCCGGACAACACTGTACTGCTTAGCTCGGGAGATAACTATATTCCCGGCCCACGTTACCTTGCTGCATCAGACGATAGCATGAGTTTCATCAGCGGCATCGGTGAAGCTGGCAACGGCCGTGCTGATATCGCCTTCATGAATGCCATGGGCTATCAGGCGTCTGCCGTTGGAAATCACGATCTGGACGGCGGTACCGCTGAATTTTCAAGTATCATCAGCGCCAGTGGAAACTACCCTGGGGCGAGCTTCCCTTATTTAAGCTCAACACTGAACTTCTTACCCGACGCAAACTTGGCGGGTCTGGTTACAGCGGACGGACAGGCGGCCAGTGATGCTGCGAATGCCCTGGCGCAATCCGCTGTAATTGAAGTGGACGGTGAACAGATTGGTATCGTGGGAGCAACGACTCCGACATTGGCCAGTATCACCAGTACCGGTGACATCGAAGTATTACCAGACAGCACAAACGACAACGCAGCGCTGGCCGCACAAATTCAACCGGCTGTCGATGCCTTGGTAGAACAAGGGATCAATAAAATCATTTTGTTGGCTCACATGCAGGACATTGCTGTGGAACGAGACTTGGCCACTCGACTGCGTAATGTCGACATCATAGTCGCAGGCGGATCTAACACTTTATTGGCCGACGGTAATGATCGTCTTCGTGCCGGTGACATAGCCGCTGACACCTACCCACTGACCTTCACCGACGCCGATAACAACCCGACCCTGGTGGTAAACACAGATGGCGACTATAAATACCTTGGCCGTTTGGTAGCCAAGTTTGATGACGAAGGCATCTTACAGGTCGATCGTTTGGATAACACAGTGAATGGCGTGTATGCCGCTGACCAAACCACGGTTGATGCGCTGGGTGGCTATGTGAATGCCGAAGTGGCCTCCATCAAAACCGGTGTTGAACTGGTATTGGCAGAACGGGATGGCAACATCCTGGGCAACTCCAGTGTCTATATTGACGGTCGTCGCAGCCAGGTGCGTACCCAGGAAACCAATATGGGCAATCTAACCGCAGATGCCAACCTCTGGCTGGCTCAGCAGTTTGATAACACGGTTCAAATCTCCATCAAAAACGGCGGTGGTATTCGTGATGACATCGGCTTGGTTACCTTCCCTCCAGGTTCTACCAGTGAAGACGATCTTACGTTTACGCCTAATCCGGCCAATGATTTGGTTGGCAAAGCGGAAGGCGATATTTCGCAATTCGATATTGAAGGTACGTTACGCTTTAACAACTCTTTGACCATCATGGACATCACAGCTCAAACACTCTTCAACGTATTGGAACATGCCGTCTCTAACGTTGAAGGCGGGGCCGGACGATTTGCGCAAGTGGCAGGCCTTCGATTCAGTTTTGATCCGGATCGTAATCCTCGAATTGCCGACGGCACCACAGTCACCCAAGTGGGAGAGCGTGTACGATCCGTCGCGGTGGTAGACAATGACGGGGCAATTATTGACACGGTTGTACAGGACGGGGTTTTACAAGGCAATGCAGATCGCACCTTCCGTATTGTAACCCTTGGTTTCCTGGCGACGGACAACAATGGCGTGGGTGGAGACGGTTACCCATGGGCATTCCCACTGGTGAATGAAGTTCAATTAGATAACACGCTAACCGATGCAGGCGAAGCCACCTTTGCCGACCCTGGCACAGAGCAGGATGCGTTGGCTGAATACCTGATCGCCACTTATCCGGATTCCGATACACCGTTCTCTATGGCTGAAACACCGGTTGAGGAAGATACCCGCATCCAAAATTTAAGCGCTCGCGCGACGGATACGGTATTAACCCCCTAGGGAATCCATGAAGTAAGTAATCTATTTAAGCGATATTTAAGCAAATACATCAAAACTATGCGTAGAAACCCGGCATCCTTGCCGGGTTTCGAGCCATTAACCCCTAAACGATTGCTTAATCCCCCTGCCCTTGCATCAGATCGGCAATACCGACTGTTTTGATCCAACCATAATCCTCAATACTGCCGTCCTGCCAGAACACGGTCACTTTCGCATACTTTGCCTTGCCCACACCGAAGGTTAACCAAGGGGATTCCGACGATGCGAAACTGGAGCCCGATATCACTTCCTGCGTCTGCGTTCCAGCATACGTTTTGACCTGAACACGAGCACCGATGGCTTCGGAACGACCATACTTGTCTTTCAGTCGAACCGTTAATGAACGATTGTAGTTACCCTGGTTTTCCAGCAGCACCGGGGTGCCCAGATCGGTGATTTCTCCGGTTTCAAGATCAAACTGAGTGCTGGTTTTTACCAACAGATCCATAAAACCATCGTTGTTGAAATCGGCCTTGGCTACGCCAGAAGTGAAGCGGTCACTGAGATTGCCCCCGGTTTGGGACTGAAATGTCGGGTAAAAACCGCCAAACCGGTTATTAATGTATAAACGCCCAGGATTGCCCTTGAATGCGCCTATCACGCCCATCGCAGGCATGGACCCCGCAAAATATAAGTCCTGAAATCCGTCGTTATTGAAGTCCGCAAAGGTTGCGCCCCAGCCAAACTCCAAATACGCCAGCCCAAGCCACATAGCCACGTCGGTATAGGTGCCGTCACCATTGTTTCTGAACAAGGCGTGCGGGTGAAACTCCGGCTCATCGCCTGGTAATTGTTTGAATCCGAAATTCGATGCGAAGATGTCTAAATCGCCATCGTTGTCGTAATCACCGTGTGTCACGGACATCCAAAAACCTGGCTTGTCCAAACCGGTTTGATCGGCCACATCAGTAAAGGTCAAATCACCATTGTTGCGATAGACATTGAATGGCGTCGTTTCCAACTGCACGTCGTTGCAGTTGGCGACAAAGATATCGGTAAATCCATCGTTGTCCCAATCCGAAAAACTCACCGCACAAGCACCTAAGTCACTGTCCACACCGGCACTTTCAGAGATGTCGGTAAAGGTTCGATTACCGTTATTCAAATAGAGTTTATTCTTATGTTGTTTCGCTGGCCCTCCGAATGACCCGGGCGGCAAACCCACCGCTTCAGAAATATCCAAATGCCCTGGCGCTGTGATGAAGATATCCAGATAACCATCATTATTGATATCGGCCATGGCTGTCGCCAACGCCGATTCCGGTGTTTGAATGCCTGCCGTCGCAGAGACATCGGTGAAGGTGCCATCCCCATTATTGACATACAGAACCGTCGGCGTTTGTGCCGCCAACATCATGTGCCCTTCCCCCGTCATAAAGATATCCGGGTAGCCATTGTTATCAATATCCCCAACTGAAACGCCCGAATTACCTGTGGTATTGCCAACACCGGCGATCTGGGTAACATCGGTAAATTCACCACCGTCGTTTCGGAATAAGGCGCTGCTTGCCCCGACACCATTGGGCAGAAACAAATCCAGATCACCGTCCTGATCGTAATCCAGCCAGGCTGCGCCTGATAATCCCTCTCCGGTAAAGGGCATCGGCCCTTCAATGTGGACAAACCCTTCCAGCTTGTCAGACACATCGACCAATTTAACCGGACTAAAAGCGTGTGCGCCCACCACGCCCGACAGCATTGCGATACTTACTGCGAGTTGACCTATTCGAAATGATTGCTTCATTTCTTTCTCCTGATTTTTATTTTTGTTAAACGGCTAAACAGCAAGCCAGCATCAAAAATTATTTAGGAAATAGGCATTTAGGACATCGAACGAAGGGACTAAATTACCAAAGAGTATGAGATCAGAATTAGTGAAAAAGGAGGAGTCGCTTCCCCCACCAAGGCGCAATGTAACTACAATAATACCTTTAAGGAACCTCTGAACACTCACGAGAGAGACAACTTGATGACCTTCGACAACCTACTTTGGGCACTGCTGGTCTGTGTATTTATTTACATCCTTCATCACAGACGCAAGCACAAAACACAACTCGCATTTATTGAAAACTACGACTTCCACCCTGCTATTGGGAACAAGGTAAAAGACCATTACCCCCATCTTACCGAAGAGCAAATCGAGTTGGTGATGCGCGCATTAAAAGACTACTTCTACGTTTGCCATCAGGCAAAGCGCCGGGTGGTGGCCATGCCCTCTCAAGTGGTGGATGTCGCCTGGCACGAATTCATTCTGTTTACGCGAGCCTATCAGCAGTTTTGCCAAAACGCCCTTGGCCGCTTTCTGCATCACACACCCACAGAAGCCATGAAATCGCAATGCAAAGCGCAAGAAGGCATTAAACGCGCGTGGCGTTTATCCTGTGCCAAGTCGGGCATTAGCCCCTCGGCCCCTACCGCATTGCCGTTATTGTTCGAGATTGATACAAAACTGGCCATCGAAGACGGTTTTAAATACGCCATTGACTGTAAAAATCGAAAATCTCCTGCCTATGGCGACGGATATTGCGCCAGCCACATTCGCTGCACATCCGGCTGTGGCGGCGATTCCGGTTCGTCATCGGGTGGAAGTGACAGCAGTTGCAGCAGTGGCTGTGGCGGTGATTAGCTGGTTTAAGACACCCACTTTTAGAAATCTCAGCTATGCTTAGCCAATGAAGTTTTCGGTTTCTAATTCCTTATGAAACGTCTACTCCCCTCGTGCTCTTCTCAACGCTAAGCCTAATCGCAATGGCTTCTGAGACTCTGCCAAACACCCATTTCAACTAAGGTGAGCCAGACTCACAAGCCTGCTGCACAAAGGGGTTTCTGTTGCCTTGCTGCTGTGAAATCAAGCGTTCTCGCTGGCACTCCCACTGTGTCGGTGGATGCATTTTGCTCCAGGCCTGCATCAATTGCTTTTCAGAACGAGACAACTTGACGCCGTATTGAGCTTCCATATACAAGTAGGTACGGGCAATCGCACCACGAGGAGGTACCGGCGGCTGAACCTTACGCCCTTTGAAATCTACAATCATCTCGCACTTACCATATTGATGCGGCGTACCCTTCCAATCAGAAAAACGATAATTCGAGCGATCACCATTCACCTCCCCTATGGCGGGAACAAGGTTGTGCATATCGGCTTCCATCTCCCGAAACTCTGCATCGCCTTTACATGCTTTGCGTCCACCGTTTTGCCAACATAGTCGCTGATGCCCAAACACCCAGGCAGGCATTACATGCTCCCATTCGATTCTCTGAGCCCGACGTTTTTGTTTGCGAACTTGATAACCACACGACGCCAGATCCGGAATTAACTTCTTTCCCTGATAACTAAAATTGCATTCGCAATAAAAGCTCTTCCCCGGAGAGGACTTATAAAGCTCTGCCATCGCACGCTTGGACTTAGAAAACGACGGTTCCGCCCCAAACGCGGACACGCTCAAACACACCAAGGCAAACGCCACTAAATAAGATTGTTTCAACACCACACCTGAGCCTGCTGTTCTAGATTAATCACCCACAATAACTACGAAGATAATACTAGAAACAACGTCAAACAAGACAAAAACTCAGGCAAAAGAATTAATCAAATACCTCATATGGAATGGCGTTATTAGGAACGTTTCTAGAAGGACAGGAAGGATTTTTTAGCAGGACACGTTAATGAAGTGTGTTTTTTGCAGGACTGTTTTTTGCAGGACAGCCACTTTAAGCAAAGCTACAGCAAACGCTTGGTAAACTTGGAGCAAATTGTCCAACACTGGGTAAACTTGGAGCAAATAGAGACATTCTTCTTCCGATCTCCAATAACAGAGAAAAATAGTCGCAACTAAGCCTCAGCTGCAGCTGATATACAAGAATATCCAGGCGAAAATAAACTAGCCTGTTCGGGTTCTCTGATACCCTAGCAAGTGACTAACAACTCTAATTTTCTGAGCCGTACCAGCGAAGGTTTTATAAGACTTTTCAAAGCTTTGCGATAACCTGATCCATTCCTGCTGATCCAGGTTCAAACGATCTAAAATCGGCGAAAATGTAGTGGAAATCGCGCCTCTTTTATCCTCACGTACAATCCTGCCCGTCCAGTCCACCAATTCAAGATAATGAGTGAGCGGAACAGGTAACCCTTTCTTTAGATCATTGTTTGGGTAGCCAGTAAAAGGCAACAAGCCTTTTACTTGTTGCTCTGGCGGGTTGGGGTCTGCTGTTTTAACTGCTTTCTTATAGCGTTTCTTAACGGAAGTGTGGTCGGAATGTTCTGGTGTTCGAGCCATTTTTGCTCGAATAGGGTTAAGATCTACGTAGGCCATACAAGCTAATAGTGCTTTCTCATCAAGTAATGCTTGAGATTTGAAGCGTCCTTCCCAGAATCTTCCAGTACACTGATCTTCCCTATTCGCTTCTCGTGCAATCGCCTCGTTCAGAACACGCATAAACCAACTGATGTCCTGCAAACGCTCCCGCCATTGTGAAATTAACAGATCAAGAACGATCTTCTCACCTTCGTTT
>JBFHTA010000125.1:0-11173 GCA_041590855.1 Pseudomonadales bacterium | reverse complement strand
GGTGAATTCGTAATCTTCACTTGGGCGGTAAACACCTTTAACGCTGTAGTAGCCCATGTATTTATTGATGTCCGGGTTATCATCACCATCCGGGTCATCGGCCGGGTCTTTCGCATCTTCCGGCAAACGATACCAAGGCTGCACATACACGCCCCAGTTGTTCTTGGCAAACCCGACCCCGGCAAAAATCCGATTCCAACTGCGACTTAACTGCCCACCACGACCATTGGACTCATGTTCGATTCCTACCCGGGTCAGCATAGTACCGCCCCAAAGCTTGGCGGGAATTGGCGCTTCATAATACAGTTCAGGCCGGTAATTGGTTTCCCGGAACGGCGACGATATTTCATCGGCATAAAGCTGCCAAAACGACTTCAACGTAAACCCGAAATAAATGGTGTCATTCGGCACTAATAAACTTGAATACGTAATTGGAACCTTCAAGCTCAGTTGCAGTTTAACTTCTTCGTTTTGAACCGGATTCTCTACCCCCGGATAAAAGTTTGAATCTTCATAGGGTTGCTGATTCGGATCAGCCATATAACTGAATGGCAAAATGTAATTTTGATGGTGAGCCGTGATAATGAAGCGGTTATCCTCGGTGGCTTTTTCAACCAGAATACGCTTAGGGACTTCTACCTCTGCCTGGGCTTCCAGCCGCATACAGTTGTTCCTGATTTCAACCGCACTGACCTCATCCCCGGCCAACTCAACACTTTTCAGAATACACTCTTTATAAGCTTCGGAATGCCCCTTAGGAGGATCGAGTGACAATGGTTCTTCTTCAGAAACCTGTGCATCAGAAAACACTTGAGCACTGAACAACAGCCCCACAGTCATGACTGTCCATGACCGACTCTCTGTCCATGACCGACTCTTATATGGCAGCCACTTACATAACGAGTGTGTGAAGATTGTCGGAAGGGGTTGGCGATCCTGCATTTTTACTCTCCCTTTGGGATGAAAACGCCCATAAGCAGCCTAAAATACCTTGCGACATGGACGTAAACTTGAATCTGGAAATTAACCATCTACTCTGTAAGAAAACGCTATCTTACCATCAATAAACAAGTCTTTTGTTTCAAACAACTTGAAGCCGTTGTACTGGAGGCTGCAGTGAAAGTTTCTCATAAGATTGCGGGAATATCCGCACTTATTCTATTGGTCGTTATCAGTGTCTTGTCCTGGTCACAATACCTCACTGTTAAAAGCAGTTTGTACCAAAAGACCGAAAACTCAATTAATGAAATCAGCTCCGCGCTGGCACATCAAATCGCTAACTGGCTGAATGGTAAACTCAACCAGATTAATCTGATGGCCCAAACCATTGATGGCGATTTCAGTAAAGAGCGCATTCAGGAAGTCTTCGACCGACCGGTACTAAAAGACGAATTTCTGCTGATTTTTGGCGGTCTGGACACCGACGGAAAGCGCATTACCAATGACCCATCCTGGAACCCCACCAGTTGGGATGCCAGAAAACGCCCTTGGTATAACGTGGCAAAAGCAGCCAACGGCAGAGCTGCACTGACCGAGCCCTACCCGGACGCTGCCACCAACGAAATATTAATTTCTGTGGTCGCCAACCTCAGTGATAAGGGCCAGTTCAAAGGGGCATTTGGTGGTGATTTAAGTCTGAAGACAGTGTCAGACTCGCTAAATACCGTAAACTTCAATAACGCGGGTTATGCCTTCTTACTGAACAAACGCGGCACCATCATCAGCCACCCAAACACAAAGCTGAACGGCAAGCCGATGTCCAAACTCTTTTCAGGAGAGATGCCGAAGCTGAGCTCCGATTTGCAAACCATAGACATTGACGGCACCTCCGTATTTACCTCTTATCACCCGCTTTCTAATCTAAAAGGCAGTGATTGGATGATTGGTGTGGTGGTTGAAGAAGACACCATCATGGCTGATGCAGCCACCGTAGGTTGGCGCGCTTCCATTGCCGCAATAATTGGCGTCATCGCGAGTACCTTGATTCTGTTTTTCGTGATGACCAAAGTTCTGCAACCTTTGCAGCTTTTATATGAATCCCTTCTTGAAATTAACCGGGGTGAAGGCGATTTGACGAAACGCTTACCTATTGTCAGTAACGACGAGTTTGGCAAGGTATCCGTACAATTCAACCAGTTTGTAGAGCACCTCCAACAACTGATCATCAAGATTAAAGAGCTCTCTTCCGGCGTCCGAAGCAGCACTGACCTGACTGCCGAAGCAGCACATCAGGCGTCTGAAAGTTTGATGCACCAATTGGCAGAGCTGGATCAACTGGCAACCGCAATGGCAGAGATGTCCTCCACCGCCCACGAAGTGGCAGACAATGCCCAACGTGGCGCGGACAGTGCGCAAACCGCACTGGAAGCGGCTCAAACAGGTGCGGGCATCGTACAAAAGACCACTACCTCAATTAATCAGCTCTCCAGTGATATGAACGCTGCCGTCAAGACCATCACCAACCTGGCGGAATACAGTAACAACATTGAATCCATTCTGTCGGTCATTACTGGCATTGCCGAACAAACCAACTTACTGGCCTTGAATGCAGCGATTGAAGCCGCCCGCGCGGGTGAGCAAGGCCGAGGCTTTGCTGTAGTTGCAGATGAAGTAAGGGCATTGGCATCACGCACCCAGGAGTCGACCGAAGAAATTCAAAACATGATCAATCAGCTTCAAACCGGCGTGAAGCAAGCCGAACAAACCATCAATCACAGCCAGCAAATGGCCAATGAAACTCAAGAAGTTTCAGCCAAGGCCAATGATGCACTGGATGCCATCAGCCGGGCTATTTCTGAAATTTCCGACATGACCATCCAGATTGCAGCAGCGGCTGAAGAACAAAGCGCCACTACTGAAGAAATCAACCGGAACACCACCAACATCCGCGACATCAGCCAAAGCGTTGCCGATGGTTCCGAAAAACAAACCAGCCACTGTCAAGACATGGTGGAAAAAGCCAGCCAACAAGAAGACCACCTCAGCGTGTTCAAGGTCTGATCTTTTCTACGCCCACAAAAAACCACCCTATATTGGGTGGTTTTTCATTAGGTGAGTCCCCTCAGCACAATCTCTTCAATGTCATTCCATTTAAGAACACATTCAGGAACGGATTATTCCGCAGTTGCAGACGCTTCCGCCTGAACGGGCGTTAACCCCTTTTCTCTTTCATCAATAGCCTCACTTAAACTAAAGCCAGCCTCTTTCCAACGAGACGCTTCCTGTGCAGTGTAAGACTCTTCCTTCCACTCTGTAGCCGAGTCCAAGTCAAAACCTGCGGCGGCCCAGCCAATAGCGTTTTCCGGATTAAAACCCTCTTCAGACCAGTCTTCCGCCTGTTCCGCATCAAAGCCAATGGTTTTCCATTGCGAAATTTCATTTTCAGACATATTGTCCCAGGAAGGGACAGAACTGCAGCCAACCATAGAAAGGAAAAGGCCAACGCCCAAAGCCTTAATGTAGATATTTCTCATATAGAATCCTTAATATTGAACACTGTTGTTACTCAATTCAGGACTCTGATCCCTTAACCAAGGCTAAGTTCTACTCTTCTTTTGAACATGAAAAAATTGTAATCTTCCGATACCTAATCAACGGTTCCTTAAATCTCCACCCACCATTTCAGCGTTTTTTCTTTGCCTTTAAGGGTAAGCGGCTCCCCCATTTCTGGCGTCAGCAAGTCCACCTGTTGGCTTTCTGCCAACCGAGTAATTTGTTCAAACGGGTCCTTCCATGAATGCAAAGCCAGGTTAAACGTACCGTTATGAATAGGCATCATGCGTTGGCCTTTAAGGTCAACATGCGCTTGTAGGCTTTGTTCCGGCAACATATGAATACTGGCCCAGCTAGGATGATAAGCCCCCGTTTCAATCAAGGTTAGATCAAACGGGCCGTATTTCTCACCAATCTCTTTGAAGCCATTGAAGTAACCGGTGTCACCTGAAAAGAACACCCGACTCTCTGAACTCTTTATCACATACGAAGACCACAGTGTTTTATCCCGGTCAGTAATGCCTCTTCCGGAAAAATGCTGCGAAGGCGTACTGACAAGCGTTACCTCATCAAGATGAAACTCTTGCCACCAATCCATCTCAGTGATTTTCTGTTCATCCACACCCCAGGCCACCAAGTCATTCCCGTTACCAAGGGGCACCATAAAATGTGCAACTTTACCCGCCAGTTGCTTAATGCTGTCTTTGTCCAAATGATCGTAATGATTATGAGAGATCACTACCGCATCAATCAGTGGTAATGCATCTATCCCGATAGGTGGTTGATGGAAACGTTTGGGACCAATGAATTGAAACGGCGAAGCACGTTCAGAAAACACCGGGTCCAACAAAATGAGTTTTCCGGAGATTTTGAGTAATAACGTGGAATGGCCAATGCGCCATACGCTGTCTTCCGAGGCAGATAAGATATCTTCCGTCATCATCTTACGTACCGGAATACTGCCTTTCGGTTCCGTTTCAACGTTTCTGTGTTTGAAAGATTCTTTGACGTACTGAAACAAAGTACCCCATTCGAGCTGAACCGTCCTCTTTGATTCATTGTGGAATTTACCATCACGATAATGGCTGCCCTTGGACTCACTTTCCAGACTAAGCGGGGCTTTGGCATCCAGAGAACTCACAGACATGGCAGATACTCCCATCAAAACAATAGCACTGGTAACAAGAACTAATCGTCGTTTTCGTTTAGGCATGATTAGATCACTCAATAATTAAACTACACTGTGTAGTGTAATTCTATTTTTTGAAAAGTAAACTCATAAGTGTAAAATTACAGATTACCGGTTAGATAGATAGGCAAACGATTGTGTCGGATAACACTGTTGATCCCCAAAAAAAGCGCTCTGTTTCCGAACAAAAACGGCTCGCAATTCTAGAAGCAGCCAAAGAGATTTTTGTCGAACAAGGCTTTCTTGCCACCAGCATGGACGCCGTTGCGATGAAAGCTGGCGTTTCCAAGCGCACCGTATATAACCACTTCCCAAGTAAAGAAGAGTTGTTTTCTTCGATCATTCTTCAGCTTCTCAGTTATACGCAAGAGATCATGCAGCAGGCGTTTGATCCCAACCGACCGGTTCGCGATCAACTCATTGAAATCGCCGAGTTGAAAACCCAACTGTTTACCAATGAAGACACCTTACCCATAACGCGGCTGATATTGTCTGAAACCATTCGTGATCCCGAAAAAATGCTGAATGTACTGTCGAAGATTGAAGAATCCGAAGCAGTTTTTTTTGAATTTCTTGAACAAGCCACGCACAAAGGTGCACTCAAAATCACCAATCCTCAACGTGCAGCGACTCAATTCTTTAGCTTAATTAAAGGTGAGTTGTTCTGGCCAATGATCATCAAAGGTCAGGGATTACCGGATGACGAAACCTGCCAGCAAGTCATAGAACAAGCGGTCGATATTTTTCTCTCGTACTATGGTGGAGAGTGAAGCAATTTAGCCCTGATGGATGTTCTGATTTTTTAGCCACTAGCCTAACCTTCTCCTGTTAATCATCATCCAAGTCCTAGATAATGCTAGCCAACAAACACGTTCCCAGCTCATCACTACCAGTCAATTAAGAAAGACATTCTATGGACAGAATATTTACTCTCATATTTAAACTCTCCCTGATCTCTATTTTCACATCATCAATAGTAGGCTGCAGTAACAACTCATCCAGCGATGATGCTCAGACAGGATATTTCGCCGACACGCCAATCGAAGGACTGACCTACAAAACAGCTTCACAATCTGGCATTACCGACGCACGTGGTGCGTTCAAATATCAAGAAGGCGAAGAGATTACATTCTCAATTGGAAAAACTGACTTGGGAACAATGAAGGCAAAGTCAAAGGTTACGCTGTACGATTTTTATTCAAAGCAATATATAAGGCAATATATAGAGAGTGATTACTCAGATCTCAAACTACGGCTAAGATATTCGTATGATTGGGAAGGGTTATACGAAGTTATCCCACGCGATCCACTTCACTTCATACTTAATCTAACCATTTTTTTACAAACATTAGATTACGATAATAGCTCTGAAAATGGCATCCAGATAACGGACGACACGAGAAAATTGTTCACGAATACACACATAAACTTCAAACAGTTTTACCCTCAGTTTTTACAAGACTTTCATTTCTCCAAAACATTAAACCAAGCCAATGAAGAAAACGTTTTTCCTGACGCCAGGAGAATAAGCCAACCCTGGAATGCTCTAGAACATCTCTATACAAGCAATAAAATTGCTGCTCCGACGATACAAACCTTTACGTCTCTGGCCGATGATGGTGATGGCTCGCTTGAAACCTCAACTCAATTGATTGTCGATGAGCAAGGAAATCCTATCAGAAGAGAAACCGATTCTAACGGCGATGGAATAACAGACTCTATCGAAGTGTTTACCTACGATGATCGTGGAAACCTACTCGAAAGTTACAGTGATGATTTAACCGACGTAAGTGAACCTTCAAAGCCTATGAGTACAACGATACCAACCAATTAATTGGGTTTACGAAAGGTTCTCTCAATCCCGATGAAATAGAACATAAAGAAGAATGGCATTATAACGATAACGGCATTCTCATAACCCATATCAATGATAAATTTGGTGATGGCACTGAAGTCTATCGACAGGATAAAACCTATTCACCTGATCAAAAGCTAATACAGCTTATAGACACGGACACGCGCTCAGGCCAATTAATTTTCCAAACGACAACTGATTACACAAACAATGAAATACCTACTCAAACAATCAGTTTCGAGTATTGGACTGGAGAACCAGTTCTCAGTGCCTCTGTTGAATATGATGAATATGGTTATGAAACTTCGTCCATAAATTGTTTAGACGGCGAAATAGATTACTCCAGAACGCAAGTCCACGACTCTAATGGTCGCACTCTCTACGAGGAATATGATAACAATGGTGACGGTGTAGCGGATGAAATAAGTAGCTATGAATACAATCAGAATGGAAACCGCATCAAAAGAACATATGACGAAGACGGTGATGGGAATCCAGAGTATATAGAAATAGCCCTATATGATAAACACAATCAAAGAGTTCATTACCAAGAAGATATCGATGGTGACGGCAACGCTGATTATGTAAATACATCTACTTATGACCCCTATAATAATTTATTGGAAGACTGGACGGATGAAGACGGTGATGGCATTCCGGAATATGGAGAGGTGCATACCTATAATCAGAATAATGACAGGACCCAGACAACTATATTCGATGATGGTAACAGTCAGCCAGCCTTTATTTTACACTTCTATTATGACAATCGAAGCTATCTTACCTCGTATACAGAAGACTCTAATGGAGACGGTATCGTAGACATAAGGCATGAATATTCACGTGACCAGAATAATTATCTGATTCAATATACAAAAGATGAAAATGGGGACGGTGAACACGACCTTTCGCGAATTTATAGCTACCAAAACGATGAATTTGGCAACATCATAGATCATTCTAAAGTAGAAACAGACAAGAACACGGGTCAAGTCATCACCCAAGAATTCAATACATTTGGATCTTGGCGATACTTGTTCTTGGAATTAGAAGTAGAATCAAACAATCTGCCTAAATAAGGCTGTCTTCTGAGCTCTTTAGAACCAAATAACAGAGAACAAACAAGTACAAGTAAAAGGGCTAAAACGAGACTCTGAGACTCTCTTCTAGCCCTTCTCAAACCACCAAATTAACCGCTCTAAACCAAACAAAGAAGCACGTCAATCACCGTGTGATAGCAAAGCTCTGGCATCCCAAGAGAGTTGTGCTCGGTGACTGAATACAAACACACAAAAAGATACTCTCGGCCAATCTTCCTAGGGTGGGCCACCATGTTGATATCCTTTCGTCTTTTTTACCAATTCTCCCAACATTTTTAGTATATACATAATGTATTTAACGCTATTCTTCCCGCGAAATTAAATAGAAGTAAAGGAGCTTAAAATGAAAGGACTACAAATTTTTATAGCTGTAATTCTTACCGTCTTTATGGCTGGTTGTGCTACAGAAAGCCATCGTGCGGTTGAAATACAAAAAGTGGCCACCTATGGCAGTGCTTACACAGGAAAACGTAGCACACTTGTTGTCGGGGGCTTTTCGAACAAGTCTAACTACATGCAAGGATTATTTTCCTCAGGGGTAGACCGCTTAGGCAACCAGGCAAGAACCATCCTTAAAACTCACCTACAACAATCCAACCGTTTCAATATTATGGATAGAGACAACATGGATGAGTTGAAAAGAGAAGCAGAACTCTCAGGTGTAAAACAGAATATTGCCGGTTCTCGCTATGTGCTGATCGGTCACGTCACGGAATTTGGCCGTAAGGTAACGGGAGATCGACAGCTGTTTGGCATCCTGGGCCGAGGTAAAGAGCAAGTTGCGTATGCAAAAGTCATGTTGCAAGTCATCGACACCCACACCAGTGCCATTGTTTATTCAACACAGGGAGCTGGTGAATATTCGTTAAGTAACCGAGAAGTTATTGGCTTTGGCGGAACTGCAGGTTACGACGCAACACTGAATGGCAAAGTGTTGAACTTCGCTATTACCGAAGCGGTGAATGCTTTTGTTCGCGATTTGGATGCAAACGTCATTGAGCTGTAAAGACGTCCAATTAGATACAGCAAAAACGAATTATTAGGGATTGGGAAGTGCGACCCAATCACCTTCTTAAAAACTAAAAACGCACTACTGCAACACGTACTTAATTGGCAATTAGGACTAAGTAATGAACAAACACCTTTGGCTGCCAGCCATCGTTCTTACATTTATGACTGGCTGCACAACTGGCCATAAAACCCTCTATCACTGGGGAGAGTATGAGACTTTGTTACTGGATATGTACACCGATCCAGGTGAAGCAGATAACTACACGCAAATTACAAAAATCAATGAAAGTATTGCCTATGCAGAAAGTAAGGGCTTAAAAGTGGCTCCCGGTATTTATGCACACCTGGGTATGATTTATGCGAAAAATGGCGATATGCCTAATGCCATTGCAGCATTCGAAAATGAGAAGAAATACTACCCGGAATCTGCCACATTTATTGATGGTATGTTAAGCAGAGCGAGTGCCAAATAATGACTAATGTAAATCGCATCAAATGTGTATCCTTGCTTAAAATACTTATTATCAGTCTAACCGTTCTGGCAACAGGCTGCGCAGTTCAGCAACCGTATGACTATACAGCACTTAAAGCAAGCAATCCGAAATCTATTCTGGTAATCCCTCCAGCAAACCAAACCGTTGAAGTTAATGCACCTTATGTATTTCTTTCCACGATCACCGTTCCGCTCGCAGAACGGGGATACTATGTTTACCCGGTTGCAGTCGTTGATCAGTTTTTAAAAGACAACGGTTTACCCACACCAGCTGAAATGAACAGTATTCCGTTGGATAAGATTGATGAAATTATTGACCCGGATGCTGTTCTTTACATCACCATTGACGACTGGGGTCAAAGCTATCGGTTGATTCAATCGGTAGCGACCGTATCCTCGTCATGGAAACTTGTGGACACCGAAACAGGTCAGACCTTATGGGAAGGCAGAGCCTTTGCCCAACAAGCCTCTGGTGATGGTGGTGCCGGCCTTATTGGTATGCTTGTGGCTGCAGCAGTAGAACAAGTAGTGAGTTCTATGGACGATAAAACGCCCCGTTTGTCTAGCCTTGCTAACTCGGCGACGGTTTACAACCCACATAGGGGGTTGCTACCAGGTCCGTATGCACCAAAGCCTGCACCTAAATAATCAGCCCCCTCAGGATACTGTGTAATTACAGTTTCCAAGAAATCGTTAAAAAAACGCATCATTCTTGATGCGTTTTTTGTCAGTAAACACTTCCAGAAAGAAGGCCGACGCCTTCTTTTTAGTTCGGTACCTATAACTCCCCAATGAATCCACCGGTCTGATGCGCCCAAAGCTGAGCATAGATACCGCCGTATTCAATCAACTCCTGGTGGGTACCTTGTTCCACAATAGTCCCTTGATCCATAACAATCAGACGGTCCATAGCGGCGATGGTGGAAAGCCGATGTGCGATGGCAATCACGGTCTTGTTTTCCATCAGTTTCAACAGGCTTTTTTGGATAGAGGCTTCCACTTCGGAGTCCAATGCAGAGGTGGCTTCGTCCAACACCAAAATAGGAGCATCCTTCAGAAGCACCCGGGCGATAGCAATACGTTGACGTTGTCCGCCAGAGAGTTTGACACCTCGCTCCCCGACTTTGGCGTCGTAGCCCACCCGCCCTTCCAGATCACTCAAAGTTTGAATGAACTCGTCGGCTTCGGCTTGCAAGGTTGCGTTAACCATTTCTTGTTCCGTCGCGGAAGGATGGCCGTATAAAATATTCTCTCTGACCGAGCGGTGCAGTAACGAAGTGTCCTGAGTCACCATACCAATCTGAGCGCGAAGTGACTCTTGCTGAACCTGACTGATGTCCTGACCATCAATCAGAATACGCCCGCCCGCCAAATCATGAAAACGCAATAAGCTGTTCACCAAGGTGGATTTACCAGCCCCGGAGCGCCCTACCAGCCCCACTTTTTCACCTGGCTTGATATGCAAGCTAAGATCATCAATAACACCGGATTTCTTGCCGTAGTGAAAAGCGATATGATCGAACTCGATCTCGCCCTTCGTAACCTTCAACGGTTTTGCATCGGGTGCATCCACCACATGTTGAGGTTGGGATAAAGTCGTTATGCCATCGGCTACGGTTCCTATGTTTTCAAACAGGGCCGATATTTCCCACATAATCCACTGAGACATGCCATTCAAACGCAAAGCCAAACTTACAGCGACGGCGATGGCACCTGCCGTAATCAGCTCGCCACTCCACAACCAAATACCAATGAAGGACATGGCAAAGATCAACACATAATTCAGTGCATCCACACTGACGCTCAACCCGGTTGCATAGCGCATTTGGGTGTATACGGTATCCAGAAAACCGGACATCCCCTCTTTCGCATACGCAGCTTCCCGCTGGCTATGAGAGAACAATTTGACAGTGGCAATGTTGGTGTAGCTGTCCACCACCCGACCGATCATTTCTGCTCGGGCATCAGCTTGTTGCGTAGAAATGCGCTTTAAACGAGGGATAAAGAAATACAACACCAGACTGTAGCCAATC
>JBFHTA010000124.1:0-11220 GCA_041590855.1 Pseudomonadales bacterium | reverse complement strand
TCGTTCAGGAGCTTTTGATGAGTCAGTTTACGCTCTATGTGAACAAAGATAAAAACAGCCAAAAGACCTACCCACATTTCGTTGATGTGTAAAACAATTTATTAAGTGATTTGAATTTCCGGTTGGTTATTCCATTAACTCCTACGGAAAAAGTGAACGAGAAGATCGTTCAGAAACTATGCCCGACCATCAGTATAGATGGTGAAAAGTTTGTTCTCGTTACCAACCAAATGACTACCGTCCCCAAATCCATCCTAAAATCAGAAGTTGATTCTTTAGAACACTACCGTTATCAGATTATGGATGCAATCGACATGTTGATTACCGGTATTTAGTTTTTTGTCTATTTAGTCGGCCAAAGTCATATAGTAGTTCAGAGTTTCCTCTAGGGTTCTCATGCCAACTCTCCTTGCAAGCCTTAAGCACTCTCCACCCGGTTTCGACCGTTGTTTTTGGCTTGATAAAGCAGTTGGTCGCTGCGTTTGAAGAGTTCTGTTAGTGGTTCGTTGGGGGCTCTGAGAGAAGCTCCGATGGAGACGGTAACACCGTTGGGTACATCACTGCGGATGGCGTCCAAATCGGCTGTCAGTTCTCTCAGTCGGTTGGCAAATGCGGTGAGTTGTTCCAGGGTGTCTCCTTGAGTGAGTATCAAAAACTCTTCGCCGCCAAAACGATAGACCAGATCGGATTCCCGGCAGGAGTCTGCCAGTAATTGTGCAACGGCTTTGAGTACCTTGTCGCCCACAGGGTGGCCGTAGGTGTCGTTTACGGATTTGAAGTGATCTATGTCGATCACCAGTAGTCCGAGGTTGCTGATCTTTTCCCGGTCGTGGAGTTTGATCAGTGTCGGCACGAACAGGTTGTAGTGTTGTCGGTTGTGCAGGCCAGTCAGCTCATCGGTAAAGGTGAGCTCACGTATTTTAAAGTGGAATGAAATAAATTTATGAAGAACGGCACATACCGTCAAAATCAATAATATGTTGGTCAGGGTTTCTGAGATTTCCGAATAGAGCTTGTCGATGTCCTGATCGATGGGGATCATGATTAATAATGACCAGCGGTCTGACAATGGGGCCTCGCTGATTAAGGCTTTTCGAGAGGGGAAGCCAGAGATCTCATAATAGGGAATGTTGAATTCTTCGGTGGGGGTCAGGCGCAAAGTTTGATCGGCTTGAAAGGCTTCCAGGTTTTTAAGTGGTTGGCCGTTATTGAGCTGCGCATTAGTGCGTTTGTGTTGGAGCAGCAACCCCTTGTTGATCTCTACTTTGATTTTTTCAGAGCCGTTATGCGTAAAGTGAAAGCCGGCATGATAGTGTTTGTTGACCAGCAGTAAATCCGAGTTCTTTATTTTTAACAGCGGGAACCAGGTGATTTTGTGTTCGATCACAATTTGCCCCACCGCGTTCCCTTTGTCGGTGACAAGAATACTGGTAAGCAAACTGGGTTGTTCGCTGGCAATATCGTAATAAATATCCCAGGCAAAGCCTTCCCGATTAGTGCGATGGAATAACGGGCGATGGGACAGTGAACCGTTTTGAATCAAACTGAAATTCTTTGCTGCGCGATACAGTATTTGGCCCTCGATTGAGGTGATCATCGACACTTGGCTGTGAGTGGTTGAAAGTAACGTTTGATAGGGGGCAAGCTGTTCCGGAGCAATCGCTCTTTCATCAGTGATAAGAGCTATCATTTCAGGTTGTTGAGCCAGTAACCGACTGCTGAGTTCGATGCGTTTGATGACTTCACGGGATTTGTGTTCTGTCAGTTCAGAGAAGTTGTGCAGGTTACGACTTAAATCGAGGGTGGATTGCGCTTTACTCTCTGTAAATTCGGTGTATTCGCTGTAGCCGTGAAAAAGCACGGCTAACAGACCAAGCGTCCATAGCAGCCATAACCAGGTGCGTTTGTATACTTTCATAATGTGCTGATGCGTTGTTATTCACCCAGAGGACGCTCATCAAAGAGCGTCTCGGGTAACGGCCTTCTGTCAGGGCCTGGCTTCATTAAAGTCGGATAGTCTCCGATAACCTATACGATAGAGTAATGTATAAAGCACAGGGATCACAATCAGTGTAAGCACGGTCGCGAAGCCTAAACCAAAGATGATCACCACGGCCATACTTTCAAAGAAGGCATCGAACAGCAGCGGGATCATCCCCAACATGGTGGTGATGGCTGCCATACTGACCGGACGAACCCGGCTGACCGCCGACATAAAGACGGCTTGGTAAGGCTCTACACCGTCGGCCAGTTCAGTATTGATTTGATCGACCAGGACAATGCCGTTTTTGACGATCATACCGGACAGGCTAAGCATGCCCAGCAGTGCCATAAAGCCGAAGGCTTTGCCGGATACAAGAAAACCGATGGCGACGCCAATAATGGCCAGCGGTACGCAGGCCCAAATCACCAGTGGTGTTCTGACCGCATTGAACAGCAGAATGGTAACGATGAACATCAGCAAATAGCCCATGGGTAAGGCGCCAAATAAGGCGGCTTGGGCTTTCCCTGAACTTTCAAATTCACCGCCCCAGCTCAGTTCATATCCTGGCGGTAGTTCGATGGCTTCAATGCTTGGACGTAGACGTGCAAACACCTGTGCTGCGGTTTCGTCGCCAAGGATGTCCGGGTCGGCCTGAACGGTTAGGGTGCGTTTGCGATCCTGGCGATGAATTACCTGGTCTTCCCATTCGGTTTTAAAACTGGACGCCACTTGGGAAATCGCCACATAGTTGTTGGTGGTCGGACTCCAGACTTGAAGATTCGGCAAACTATCGACGCTTTGTCGCTGGTGATCCGGCAATCGGACTTCAATAGGCAAGAGGTCGGTACCGTCGCGGTATAAGCCTATGGCGGAGCCGGAAAAACTCATCAACAGGATTTGATCCAGATCGGACTTATTAATCCCCAGTTTACGTGCGCGGGCCTCAGAAAATTCCGGCCGGATGACTTTAGCGCGGTTGCGCCAGTCATGACGAATGTAGGTGGTGCCTGGGTCCTGATACATGACGTCTTCCACCTGCACGGCTAATTGCCGGAGGACATCCGGGTCCGGGCCGGTTAAGCGGGCTTCAATCTTGGCATCGTCGGATGGGCCAAGCATCAAGCGTTTGAATTTGACCTTGGCGTCCGGGAAGTGCTGGTTAAAGTAGTCGGTAAGTTCAGCAATGAACGGCTGGATGTCCTCGAGATTTTCGGTTCGAATTAACAGTTGTGCGTAGTTGCTGTACTGCTTTTCAGGCGAATAGGTCAGGATAAACCGTTGAGCGCCCCGGCCAACGGTGGAGGTAACGTGTTCCACAAACGATTTTTCAAGAATGTAGCGTTCGGCCTGTTGTATGTCGTAGTGGGTGTCACGAATGTCTGTGCCTTGTGGTTTCCAATAATCAATCAGAAACATTGGCGTGGTTGACGGAGGAAAGAAGGACTGCTTTATAAAGGCAAACCCGTAGACACACGCGCCCAGTGCTGCAATTAATAACAACATGGTCCAGACTCTGTGGCGCATGGCCAGATCCAGCAGCCCTTTATACGCAGTAAAGAAAACGCCCTGATAAGGGTCGTTCTGTACTTCCGCTTGATTCGATTCTGTTGCTTGCTGATCTTTGAACAGAAAATCCGCCAGAAACGGGGTAATGGTAATTGCGGTAATCCAGCTTAAAAACAAAGATATCGACAGAACGTAAAATAACGTCTGACAGAATTCACCCGTCGCATCGCTGGAGGTGCCGATGGGGGCAAACGCCAGGATGGCAATGACGGTGGCCCCGAGTAGTGGCCAGATGGTTTGTTTGATGATGCCTTGGGCTGCTTTTAACGTGGACTGACCTTTCTGGCGGCCAATCAGTATGCCTTCGGTAACGACAATGGCGTTATCCACTAACATCCCCAGTGCAATGATTAGGGCACCCAGAGAAATGCGTTGCAGATCAATATCCCAGACCTTCATGAAAATGAAGGTGCCAAGTACGGTAAGTAACAGCACAGAGCCGATCAACAAACCACTCTTAAAGCCCATAAACAGCAGTAAAACCACGATCACAATGATCACGGCTTCGGCCAGATTGAGCACAAAATCACTGATGGATTTTGAGACCTCGTCGGGTTGGAAATACATGGTGTCTATCTCAATCCCGATGGGGCGATAGCCTTCGAGCTCATCGAGCCGATGACGAATAGCTGCACCCACATCCACCACGTTGACACCGGACGCGAAAGACACCCCAACATTGATGGCTTGTTTGCCATTGAAGCGAACGATGTTGGAAGGAATTTCATCATAGCCTCGTTCGATGGTGGCAACGTCGCCCAGGTAGATCAGGTTCTTGGCGCCTTGCTCACTGATCAGCAGGTTTTCCAATTGGCTGACCGTTTCAAACTCACCCGTGGGGTGAATACGAATGTTCTCCTGACCGACATGGATCGAACCTGCATTCGAAACGGTATTCTGATTGCCGACAATACTGTAGATACGTTGTAGGGAAATCCCTAAGGCTGCCAAAGTGTTTTTATTGATGTTGATGAAGACTTTTTCTTGCTGAACACCTGCGACGCTGACTTTTCCTACGCCATCAATTAATACCAGTTCACGTTTCAAAAAATCGACATAATCACTGAGCTCCTTTTGGCTGTAGCCATCGCCGGTGATATTGAACATGATGCCGTACACGTCGCCAAAGTCGTCATTGACTAAGGGCGTTTTCGCACCAGGCGGTAGGTTTCGGCTGATGTCATCGACTTTTCGTCGCAACTCATCCCAGATTTGTGGCAGGTGGTTCGCGTTGTATTTGTCTTTAACCGTGACGGTAATTTGGGATAAGCCTGGTGTGGAAATCGAGGTAATCTCGTCCACATAGGCGAGTTCCTGAATGGCGTTTTCCAGAAGGTATGTGACTTCCTCTTCGACCTGTTGTGGCGACGCCCCCGGGTAACGGGTGACTACCACAGCATCCTTGATGGTAAACTCCGGATCTTCCAGTCGGCCCAATTCGTTAAACGAAAGAATGCCGCCCACAAAGAGAATCAGCGTCACCAGCCAACTGGTGACTTTGTTGTTTATGAAATACCCTGCTGTATTCATTTACAGACCTCGCTCCCTTTCCCATGGGCGTACTTTCATGCCTTCCTTGATGTTGGTGACGCCAGCCGTCACTATGATGTCGCCGGGGCTGAGGCCATCGAAAACTTCGATGCCTGCACTGGTGAGCTGACCAACTTTGACTTCAGCGAGATGGGCCTGATAGGTGTTAGGGTCAATTTTCCAAACGTTGCGTGTGGTGCTATCTGCGGATTGAGTATCGTATGAAAATACAGCGCTGGACGGGATTTGGTAATCCGGCAGTACCTCGGTGGAGATGATGCGCATGTCCATGGCGACATTGGCGGTCATGCCAGGTAAGACATTGAAATCCACCGGCATGGGCATTTCCAGTTTGACTTCGTAGCTTAAGGTTTGCGGATCGGCTTCGGTGCTGTGTTCCCGATAACTGGCTAAATAGGTTTTTCCGGGGTTGGCATCAAAACTGATGACCGGCTGGTAGTCGCGGGCTTCGGTATTGAGGTGGGCGATCATGGATTCCGGCAACTGAAAACGAATGGTTAGCACATTATCGGATTGCAAATGCACGATGACCTGCTTCGCCTGAATGTTTTCATGATTTTCCACCAATACTTTGGATACAACACCAGCAAAGGGGGCCGTTAGCTTGGTGTAGGCCAGATCCTGTTTGGCCAGATCGAAAGCTGATTTGGCTGACAGGTACTGGGCTTTTTTCTGATCGACGGTGGAGATGGCCACCAGTTTTTTCTCCAGCATTTTTTTGAACCGGTTGTATTCGGCTTTGGCCAGATCGAAGCGCGCCTTGCGATCGTCTACCTGCAGTTGGTAATCAGTGGGGTCTAATTGTGCCAACAGTTGACCTTGCTCCACTTTTTGGCCTGCTTTTACTGGTAGCTGATTCAGCTGTCCGGATACCCGAAATGCCAACACCGACTGGTCGCTGGCTTCGACTTCCCCTGGGAAGTTCCGGATTGAGGCGCTGTTGGCTTCTCCCAATAACAAAAGTTTGGCAGGACGAACAATGTCCTTCTTGACCGGCACCTCCTGTTCGCACCCTGAAAGCAATAAGGAGAGTGAAGTCATCAACCCTAACCAAAGGAATGTTGAGCGTTTCATGAAAAGCCTCTTAACTGAATGAGATGTATGTGACGGTTCCCCTGAATAACTTTAGAAGATCACGTCCGTCGTAGAAACCCAAATTATTATCCATTTCCGACTATTCTTATGGGAATTATTCCGGCGTGCATAGAAATATCAGAGACGTTAGGGGATTGGGTCAGCTAAATTTCCACTGTTCCTCAAAGTCTCCACTGTTCCTCAAAAAAACGGTGTCGATGACGATACGCCCTAATAAGTAGGAAAAGGTGTCAGGCATGAACTCAGATGTATTGAAGTACCTGTTTATTCCCACGGTAGGTTTGTGGAGTGCGGTTGTGGCGGTGCTGATGTTGGTTCAGTTATCGCTGTGGATGGCTCTCTTTCTTTGGGGCGTAGCTGCTGTCGGGACTTGGTGCATCATCACCCGGTGCGTTTCAAAACCCTTATCCCATATTACACACATTTTTGGTATTGGCTTGAGTCGCGGTATTCTGGATTTCACCAAACCCATTGATGTGGATTCAGTATCGCCGATTTATCGTAAGATGATTACACGATGCAATGGCATAGCGGCACAAGCGGATGAAGCCATTGCTGAGATAAACCAATCGGTGGTTCGTTTGATTCCCATGTCTCAGGAGTTAAAAGAAACCTACAGCAATATGGCCCAGAACACCTTGATTCAGGATAAAAACGGTCAGGCCATTCGTGAAGTGGTGGGTCGTTTAATTAACATGAATGAAGTGGTCAGTCATGATGTGGAATCCATCATGAATGATCTGGAGTCCGGGCAGTCGATTGCAGAACACGCCCAGCGCTCTGTGGACGCAACGGTGCACAGCATTGATCAGCTTTCCGACGTAATGAATGATGCAGGCCATCAAATTGCCCAGCTAAAGGAGCATGGTGATGGCATTGTGGCAATTCTGGATGTCATTAACTCCATCGCAGAGCAAACCAATTTGTTGGCGTTGAATGCGGCCATCGAAGCGGCCCGAGCCGGGGAGTCCGGGCGAGGGTTTGCAGTGGTGGCTGACGAAGTCCGGGGGTTGGCAGAACGCACCTATGCTTCGACTGTGGAAGTGAAATCCATGATTGAGTTGATTCAGTCCATCACTCAAAAAGTGGTTTCCAGCATGGAACAAGGGCGGGATATGACCAACGACGCCGTCGATAAAACCACTCGTTCACGGGATGAACTCTACAAAATCACCGACATTGTAAAACAGGTGAATCACAGTGCAGAACGTGTGCGCGAAGAGCTGGTTCAACAACAAAACTTTTCTACTGAAACGAACGATTCCATCGAAAGTCTGCTGGCAATGAATAAAGAATCGTTAGATAGCTCGCGATTACAGGCGGTGTCTTCTGACGACTTATCAAATCTGTGTGATCGCCTGGGTGAGATGCTGTCTAATTTTGTGATTGCAGAGCGTGAGTACAGTACCACCAAACGCACAGGCCGTAAGAAAAACGTAGTGACCAATGGCAATGGCGAGTCAAGCAATTCGAACACACCCGATACAGCCCAGAACCCGTCGCCCGTCACTGAAGACGATGGGGTGGAGCTGTTTTAAATACAGCTCCTAATCGAGCGGTGTTCTGAACTGTTTATTTGGTTTTTTGCGGAATTGTCAGCTGCATGCGACGAGTCAGTTGCTTGATGTGTTTATCGATGTCTTTACTGGTGTCATGCTCAATGTCTTTGCTGGTAAACGAGGCTTTATACACTTGGCTACGCTTGTCCTGATTAAAGATTTCCAACATAAATTCCGCTGAATACGTAATGTTGCTGGTTCCGGTATTGGCGTTTTGTTTAGTTAAGCCTTTATCACGGGAGAAACTGATCGAGGCTTCGGCACTTTCAGGCTGTTCGGCCACCACAGTCGGGGTGATTTTGTACTTATAATCCAGATACAAGTCAGCATTGTCAGTCACCAGCTGATAGCCTTTGGCAGTCATTACCTCGTTAGCAGCGGTTCGAACTTTTTGATCAACCGATTGAGGTTTGGAACCTTTATTAGCGGAGGTCGGGATGGCTTTAGAGCGCCATGCGTAAGTTTGTGCTTGGGCAAAAGCGCTTTCGTCTTTCAATTCTGATGTCACCGAGAACAGCGAACAAGCTGAAATGCTCATGAAAAGGGCGATCAGTGACGCACTGGCAAATAATTTTTTCATTAGATTCAATCCGTTGTGAGATTAGCTCTTTATAGTGTAATCGCTGGGACCGTGCAGGAGTAGTGATAATCGCGCTGAAATGGCCCCAACCGTGGAGAATGGTACAAATTTAAGAACGCATTGGCTTTCTTTCGGAAGTTTCTGGCAAACGTCTAGCCACGTGTTTCGGGAGGCCAGATATGAAACACCTGGTTGGATGTGCTGCCCATGGCCTGAATTACGGTTTCCATATCGGCAGTCTGAAAGTGGTTTTCCAGCGCGTTAAACAATTGATTACAACCCGTCACTTCGCTTCCTAGCTGAACCGGTTCGGCTTGGCCTTTAAGATAGAACAGCCACCACAGGTCTTCCGCCCAAGGGCCTTGATCGGTGGTGAGAATGTCGATCTTCTCCACATCCGCCCAGGGTATTTGTTGGACGGTTTCTGTGTCAGATCGGATCAGACCTGCCGATGGCTGGTATTCAAAGCTCAATGGGTTGTATGGTGAATCATCTGAGAGCATGAGCCTCAAACCGTAGATGATTAGGCCAGGGATAAGAATTAATCCGGCAATTAATACTAAGTCAGAGCTATGAATCGATTCACTTTTGAACAACAGATATGCGCCATAGATCGTTATTGTTACTAGACCGAGAATGAGCATAAATTTCGGTGTGTTGGGTTTCATACGCTGTCTCCTGTTGGTCTAAATTAACTCGTGGGCTTTAGGTGTGCCCCGGATGTGAGATGGGTGTTTTTACTTACTTGATACTCCCTCTTGGATGAGTGAATTGATTTCCCAGCGAAGGTTCTCTCGGGCGGCGTCTTCAAAGCGGGCTTTCATGGGGGCAGTGTTAAAAATGTGTGTACGCTCAAGAAATCCGGTCAGTACTTTTCGGCGGCCCAGCTGATACAAGGGTGCCCAGGTCGGGTACTCTTTCCGGCACGCCTGAGCGTAGGTTTGATAGCGCTTTCTTTCTGAGCCTAATATAGCCAGATCAATGTCGATGAATAATGGAACATCGTCTGAAGCATGATGGACGTGACTCTTGGTTGAGCGAATTAAACGATCCGAATATTGAATCTCAGATTTCGTAAACCCAAGATCACGCATGGCCCTTCGGCAATAGTAGGCGCTTACTTTTTCATTGAATGGTCCGAGGCTTTGAACGCAATCATGAAACCAGATCGCCAGATTGAAGGCTTCCCAGTGAGTAATCTCTGACGGGAATTCGTTAGCTAACTCCAACATGTGCCGGATGTGCGACAGTGTGTGATAGTGTCGAGAGCCCTCTTGATAGCAAGCGCATAACCAATCAAACCAATGATTAATTACCTGTTCATCAGCACCGTGTGTTGACGCCGACCTTTGCCAGGCTTGTTTAAACAGGTCATGGTGCGAGTGTTCAGGCGATTGCAACGTCATCCGGGAGCTCCTATTACAGCCTACCTTTTATCTAAATTAATTTATTGGTTGATCAACCAATTTATTTTACCTTATACAAGAAACTCGCCTAGGGCAAAGTTTTTTGGTTAAATAACCAAATAATATCGACCAGATGTTATTGGTGATCGCAATCTGAGGGAATGAAATCATGGGCAGGCCGTCGAACACTGAACAAAGAAAGCAGCAGATTGTCAGTGCCTTGCTGCGTGTTATGGCGTCGCATGGCTATGAAAAGGCTTCCATTCAAGCGATTGCCAAAGAAGCGGGTTTGGCGCCTGGCTTGATTCATTATCACTTCAAAACCAAGCAGGACATCCTATTGGCGCTGGTGGCTTGGGTTGTGGATTCCCTGTCAGATCGCTTTCAGGCCATTGATACTATTGATGATCCGTGGGAAAAACTCACGGCCTTTGTGAATGCCAGACTAGCCACAGGCGAACATGCCCTGCCGGAAGTGGTGTCCGCCTGGGTGGTCATTGCCGGGGAATCTCTGCGCCAGCCGGACGTAAAGACCCTCTATCAGGCGTTGATCGAACAGCAGTTAACGTTATTAAAAGGCTTGATAGCTGAGGTGTGGGAAGGTAAAAACGAGCAAGAACAGGATGTGGAGCACCTAGGGGCGATCGTCATTGCGGCCATTGAAGGGGCGTTTCAGTTATCGGCCACCGCCAGCGATGTGATGCCTAAGGGGTATGCGGCTGACTCTGTGTTAGCGATGATTCGCCATCGTATTGAGGGGGCTGATGGTTAGCGGGTGAATGAAGAACCCGTCGTTAAATAAGAATAGATGGGGGAATTTAGAAGAGATCAGAAGAGAAGACAGCCCGTAACCAAAGGGGCGGTTACGGAACTGAATACTAGAAGAGTCGTTAAATACGCTCAGATTACTGAACGCTTTGCTCTTCCGCAGCGGCCATTTGCATCAAGATGCCTTGAACCACGGCTTCAATCGGAATTTCCTGTTCGTTAACGGTTAATTTACCGTCCACCAGTTTAACTTCCGTAAAGACTTCGGTGTTGTTCTGTTGCAGCATGCCTTGTTGAATCAGGTCGATGATCATAGGTGCAGCGGGCGTTCTGAAGATGGCTTCGTTATCTGCACGAGCAACAAAGCTCGCTTTCAGCGCTTTAGGTGCCATTTCCGGGTTAGCCAGGGCTTCCAGTTCTACACCTTCCACGCCGGTGAACATCACATCCAGATCCGCGAAAATTTTGCCGTCAAAAGCTGCGATTTCAAGCTCTTGATTCAGCTCCAGGCCGGGTTGCAATGTTGCTTTGATAAACTGACCGTAAAATGGGTCGGTTGAGAAAGACGTAGGCTGGAACTCTTCAGCCTTCTTGTTCAGCTCTTCCGCCATGGCTACCGCGTCCTGGCTCACCCCGTTCAACTCCATGTCGTAACGAACAGAGCTGATTGGCAGCATAGACTCGATTTTTTCAATGCTGTACGTGGCCTTG
>JBFHTA010000123.1:0-11349 GCA_041590855.1 Pseudomonadales bacterium | reverse complement strand
GCAAACCTGCTATCTGATTATAGACTCAATATGACAGCTGAAGGTTTTGAGCGTGGGGGATATATTATTACCACTGGCGACAGAAATATAAATAAAGAGAATCTTTGATTATGAGCAAACCAAGTAAATCTGAATTAAATTTATTAACTAACTCTTATCATGATGTTAAGAAGTTAATTTCTAATTACGATCAAGTAGCTTATTTCAAAGACCTATGGGGAGATAATTATTATAAAAATATCGAAGACTCATGGGAGAATCATATATCTAAATTTAAAAACGATGAAGACATTACAGTAAATTGGCGAGAACTTGTCTTAGTTATTACATTTGACTACTATTTGGGGCCATATGTTGGGCTACCTGAGAAAGTAAAACTTAAATTCTATAATTGGATTATCACTGAAATAATAAATCAATGTGATTTATAAATCAGAAGGGCGAATACAGGAGAAAGGCTGGTCAATTCCAATCAGACATTTTGACCCTGTAACTGCCAGAGTTAAATATAATCAAGCGGTCTTCGAACTCGATGTTAATCAGTTAAGTCCGCTTTCCAATTTCTAATTAGCATCCTCCATTTCTTGGATGCGTCTCTGATCGCCAGTGACATTTCACCATTAACAAATTATCATTACTTTTACTTTTTTGCAGAAGAGTTTGTAGCTTACTATTCGGGTAGAGATGAGTTGCTAAGATTTGATGCATAACACAAAAATCAAGTATTAAATCAACGAATCACGATCAAAAAGCCAAGTAATGGAGTTCCTATTGGGTATGCCTCCCATTGACCACAAAAAGCTAAAAGAATATCGAAAACTAACAACCATATCGGGCGTATATATGGATATTTGGGCGATAGCTCTTGAGGACAGTAGAATGCCTTCTTCATTGGAGAACTATCTAGTTAGTTTTTATGAAAACGAAGAAGAATTTATTATAAAACTGATTAAACCGAGGACAGAGATAATCCTGGGTGGCGGTCACGGTCTCATTAAAATTAACAAAGACGCCAAAAAGATAACCACCTTTACTTTTGCTCGCTAACAGCTAAAACTAGCTAGAAGCGCCTAAACTAGAATGAAATCACCCAACACAGAACCACTAAATACTGACTCTGAGAGAAGTTAAGAGCAAACACAAGCTTTAGACCATCTGCCCAGTTGACCTTCATCATGAGAGTATAGAGGACGCCGGCTGCTACACTACCGATATCAGCTAACTTAGCCGTCAGAACACAGCCATTCACCTGAATGACTGTGGGAAAACTTAGCCGCATACCCCTCAGATCAACACCATTTACTTTACGAAACCTCTCCATCGCCTTCTATAACAAGGGCTTACCGACGGGTCAATCATACAAGAACGTCTCCAAAACCTGCCAATGTAATTCGCCGTAATGTCATTTCTCAAGAGGCTTGCCTAGTCTTTTTGTGGATTTATCAGCACACCAACAATTACACCTATAACTGCTAGTCCGCAGCTAATGATGAGATGGAGATCAACATGACTGAACCAACCGCAGAATTAAACAAAAGTCCCAGCAAAAACCCGACTAACAACCCAACCAAGACGGGCAAAAAGAAGACGCGCCAGTCGCTGGCCAAAGTGACTATGAGTACATGCACTCATACACCTACACACTTAAAGATGGTTCACAAAAAGTGCTTGAACCTATCGCTGTACTGAAAGTCGATGATACCCACCCTTTCCCATCGAATCAGAATCCGAATCTGGTTCAGATCATGGAAATCGGTGAAGTCCTGGTACAACTTCTCACTAACATCACAACCAAATTAACTAACCTGCTTGATATAGGTTCAGTGGGGCCAACCAGTAATACATCCACTGAAAACCCGGTGTCTTTGAAGGAGGTCATTGGCCTTATCAAACAAAAGCTCGAGATATTACATAAAATCATTGAATTTGCGGATATCGTTACCAGCAAGGTCGAGCAAGACGTTCATGATAAAGAAGCTCAACTCGCGGCGTTCATTGGAGACCAATTACAGAAAGATTTCGGCTCTGCACTTGGCAGCAAACTGGCCAAAGAACTCGGTAAGGCTGTTCAGAAAGAAATCAAAAATCTAAGCGATGCCCTTCAAGCATTGATTAAAGACGTTCTTGGATTTTTAACCCATGCGGTGATACAGGAGGTTCTAAGAGCCGCAGGATTAAGCGGTGACGCGACTTCACTTCGACAATACGCAGATCAATTCCAAACCTTCGTTGTCCCGGACGTATCTTCAACACTCAACAATGATGATGCGTTCGCAGCGTTTCAGGTTTCAGGGCCAAACCCGTTAGTGATCGAAAGAATTATTGATAAATTGCCTGCGAAGTTTCCTGTCGACGATGAATCCTATCGCCGAGTCATGGGGCCAGATGATTCCATAGAACTGGCCATTGCCGAAAACCGTTTATATTTCACCGATTACAAAGCGCTTTCGGTCTTGGAGCCAGGCACTTTCCCACAACAAAAATACATTGCCGCCTCTATGGGATTATTTGGGGTTAAGAGAGGTGATCCAACCGGTGCACTCAAAGCAATTGCCATTCAGGTGGATCAAGTCCCTTCTGCAAATAACCCTGTGCTATATCCGTTTCATGGTGAAACCTGGACATTGGCCAAAGCCCATTTCCAGGCAGCGAATGCAAACTATCACGAATTAATAAGCCACTTGGGTCTGACTCATTTACTGATAGAACCCTTTGCCGTCAGTACGCAACGTAAGTTAAACGACAAGCACCCAATCTATAACTTACTACTACCCCACTTCCAGGGCACCTTGTTCATTAATAATGCGGCTATTCTGACGCTCATTAATCCCGGTGGCGGTGTCGACAGAACATTGGGCGGTACTATTGAAACCGCCTGGGACGTCACCACCAATTCATTAACGGAACTCAACTTCAACGAACGAATGTTACCTAATCAACTCGCAAGCCGATTCATGGCCAATCAAGATCTGCCCATTTCATATCCTTATCGTGATGACGCGTTGGATGTCTGGAATGCCATTAAGTGTTGGGCAAAAGATTATGTCGATATTTACTATTTAGACGACAAACAAGTCGCTGACGATAGCGCACTTCAGGCCTGGTTGATCGACTTAACAAGTGAGGACGGAGGAAGAATTAACGGCTTAGGTGAAGAAGACAGTGAAGGAAATCTGGGGATCTACACTAAATCCTATCTGATTGATGTATTAACCATGGTGATCTTTACTTCCAGCGCACAACACGCTGCCGTGAACTTCCCTCAGCTTTCCGTCATGAGCTATACACCCAGTATGCCTCTGGCCACTTATGCCCCTGCGCCAACCAGCACGACGGGCACTGAAAGTCAGGGATTACTGGCAACCTTACCGCCTTTAGATCAGGCCTTGCAGCAACAACTCATTACACATGGTTTAGGTGGTGTTTACTTTACCCGATTAGGGGATTACAACCGACACCAAAGAGGTAATTACTTTAGTAACACTAAAGTACAAGGGGCTTTGGAAACCTTCAGAGATAATCTTGATGCGGTTGAGAGTATCATTGGCGAGCGCAACCTGCACCGGCCTATGTATCAAAGTTTGTTGCCTTCAAGAATTCCGCAGAGCATTAACATCTAATCTGTAAGTTCTTTAGACTATCAGGGGCGCTACGGGTAACCCAAAGCGCCCCGTTTTACATAAGCAACGGAATAGTGTCCCTGAGACAGACATCGAAACACCGAACCTAGGGAAGCTCGTTCCTAGCTTCTAGCGTTCTGATTACTGCTGGCGTTTTGATTGCGCTCAGCATTTTGAGCAAAACAACCCGCTGATGTGTATTCTGCTTTGAGCATGTGTTCTATCTCTAGCAGATTGGGCAGAAAGGTTTTCGTTTGAGGGGATAAACCTCGGTCGAACGGACTGATGTATTTCGACACCTTGGCAAATTTTCTATTCATGAAATGAACTGCTTTTAACGCTGGGGAACACTGACCCGAGTCGAGTTGAATAGGGACGTTCATATCCAGAAGTTTTTGCACCATCTCTAAGTTTCCGTTGATAGAAGCAATGGTTAATGCATCCATCCCGCTACTGTTTTGAAGCGCTAAATTGTTCTTACCCTCAGAGAAAGCTCCGGTTTCTAACAAATAGTCAGCCGTATCATTTAACGAATAATTCAATGCCAGCATTAGGGGATTATTCCCTTCAATATCCAACTGATTTAACGCTTCCGGCTGTCGTCTGATCAACTGTTCAAGCTCGTCAATGCTGCCTGCGACCACCATTCTCTGAGTGTCGGTCCAGTTTTTACGATAAGCATCGAGGATGTATTGATGAGAAAACTTATCTAGATTACTCGCGTGTGAAGACAACCAGGAAATCAGGCTCTTCGTCTTTTCAGAGTCTTTGATGTCCATTTCAGACTTGAACACGGCTGCTAACACGGTTGGCTTAAGACCAATAAACTCATTGAACTCTTTTTTCGTCAATTCAATATCGTCATACCAGCCGGAAACAAGCAGGGCTTCCAGATTCCACGGTCGAATTGAAGCCAATGCTTTTTTCAACAGTGCAACTTTATCAATTGAATCCGGATCTGACTGATTCAGGGTATAACGAAAAACCTCAGTGCTTGAGTATTCAGCACTGAACTCAAGTAACGCTCTTTCTCCGTCAAAGCGATTTACCAAATCTTGCCAATCGATCCTTTGAATTTCGTCAATATCAGAACGAACCAGTAATCGTTGCTTATCGCTCCAAGACTTCCCCCTCAACAGAATGCGTCTGTAAACAGATTCATCTTCAATGCCTTGCAAGAGTTGAGTTTCTGTTCCCGGTGTTAGCTGTGCCCCATTATCCAGATAGAGATCCACCAGTTTAAAGTCGCGCTTTTGAATCGCTCTTTCTAACGGAAAGTATTTTATTTTCTGGTATTTGGAATAACCGATGGATACACCAGACGTTTGTCGAGCCATCTCTACAACGTCTGCCACACGCATATGACTCGGGATAGGAATCGTCTTAATAATGGGTTTCTTTACCAGACGAGCGCCATAACACCCTTTGTGATTACAGCGTTCTTCAGTCCGATCAAAATGGTAGCGGTGTCCAACCAAATAATTAATATCTGTAGGGCTGAAATCTCTTTCGGCTTCGACTGTTAATTGGGTATTCAGGTTAAACCCTTGCTCTATTGCCCATTTTATTTTTTCTTCTGAAAGGTCTTCATCTATATGGTAAAAAAGCTCACCAAGCTTAAACTCTACAATATTGTCTGCCACATAATATTGATCAATACAGTGCTGAATCTCCGGTTTCTTATCTTCAAAGATGAAGTCGATTTGAAAGTCATTGAGCTCAATACCCTTGGATGCATAGATACCCATAACATCACAAACCATATCCGGTGCGTTCGATCTGGAGGCCTTCCACACATCGTAGCCATCAATGCGCTTTAGACTTTCGTGGTTATCAGCCACCTTCTCATAAAACAGCTCTACATCATTTCTTGCGATGATATTTGAAATATTATGGTGACGTTTAATCGCCTTGGTTACTTCCAGAAAAATAATAGGTGAGGCTATAAGGAGGACAAGGACCAAAAATACCTTGAAAAGAAACCAGACACCTGCGAAAGGGGACTCATCCTGAAAGCCGCTGTATTTCATGTTCAAATCCTTTGAAATTTTATTGGGCAAAAATCGGTACTGCATGTGCTATCTTTCACGGTACTGATGATATACCCAATAATCGGCAAAGCGCCAGACGACACCACACTGGAAGAGTTTACTTTTGTTCAGTCAAAAACCGAACATCAAGCACACGCCTTACGGCATCTTCCAGGCAACCACGCGGTTGTCCATCATCATAGGGGCATAAACGACACCGTTTGCTGAGCCACCGATGTCCGCTAATCCCGCCTGAAGTTGAAGCACTTTACGACGTTCTTTATTCGTGAGCTGATACAGCTCTCCGGTAATCCAATCACTTACGTACAGTTGATTTCCGTTGGCCACAATGCCGTCGAGATTGCCCAACTCATACCCAGTCGGAACGGCCTTCAGTTCTTTCTTTTCAACATCAAGACGATACAGGGTACCAGGAACCTGAGTAGAGAAGTCTGCGTTCATCCCCTCCCCCCAGTTGGCTACGTAAAGGGCACCTTGCGACCACAATACACCGTTAGGATGTGGCAATTTTTCATGGCTGAACCAAGCATCAAGACGCCCTGAAGAAAGGCGGTAGATTCCCCCGCCCAATAGGTCGGAGATGTAAATCTCGCCATTATCACCCACAGTCACGTCATTCAGCATTTTGGCTTCATTGACTTGATAGCGCTTTACAATCTTCCCGTCGTTCAAGCTAATAACATGCAGAGTTTGCATGTCGGCCACATACAAATGATCTTGACTGATGACCATGCCCTTAGGGGCATCCAGGCCATCAATCCAATGCTTATCGATGATGTTTCCGTCGGCGGTTACGCGGCTGATATAGCCTTTTTTGTTCTTTTCCGCCGGTTGCCCGTTAATGTTACTGATATAAAGTACTTTACCGTTCGGCCCGGCTAAGACCGATTCAGGCTGATTCAGCCCATCCAGTTGCCAAAGAGGTTGTTGCCCTGCCGCACTCGCAGAAGCCGCCGTTAAACTGATACTAACCAGGGAGGCTGTCACCAGCGAGTTGATAAAGCGTTTCATGGAATTTTCTCCTTTTGGATATAAAAAACTAACTGTATTGCCTTTTCTCCAAAAGAATATAAATATGACCTTAACTCTCAACAGAACTTCACCGCAAGATCACTTTCTAATACTTTCTTTAAAAAACAGGATCAAATCATGAGCGAGCAAAGATATCGGGGGGGTCTATTCCATACCTTGAAACAAATTCTTAAAGCGCAAGGGATTCGATATTGTGATCTGGCGGAATTAATGCAGGTTTCAGAGCCCACCATCAAGCGGCTCTTTCAGGAGGAAGATTGTAAACTCAGTCGACTGATTGAACTGTGCGATGTACTGGGCATTAAATTGAATGACTTGATTGAGCTAGCGTCCAAAACGCCGGCCGAGCCCAGCCAGTTGCCACTGGAAACAGAACAAGCGTTGGCCGCTGACCCATCTCTCACGTCATTCTTTATGTTATTAATCAGCGAACTCAGTCCAGAAGCCATTGCAAAGGAAAGCAATTTAACGGAAGCCGACGTGTACTTGTATCTGAGGGAACTCGAAAAACTGGAACTGATCCGGCTGGGGCGAAACGATTCGTTTCATTTTACCGTAACCCGGCCCATTCGCTGGCGCGTCGACGGGCCTTTGCACGACTTATTGGTCCGTATTAACCAACAATTTATTAAGGAAGCTCTGTGCAACCATCACGTCACTGATAGCCCGTTTTATTCAACCAGTCGACTGCTCAGCGAACACAGCATTAAGCAGCTTCATGAAGAAATAGACCGCATCTATCAGCGTTTTCAGCAACAGGCAGCACTGGATCAAATCTACTACCCGACGGATCAATTAAAACCCTACAAAATGGTAGCAACGCTCACCCCGTTCAACCTTTCCAAGTATTTCAGTGTCGACCGGTTTAATGAGCGAAAGTCCAAATTAACGTAAGTTAATATTGAACAAGCTCAAACAAAGCCTAACGACGAGGTACGGCAGCCTAACCGCAGCACTTCTTAAACTTTTTGCCACTCCCGCAGCTGCATGGGTCGTTTCTGCCCGGTGTTTTTTCTACACGCTGGGTTTCCGGCGTGCTGATCAGGGCATCCAGCTCAGCAACGTCTTCCGCCTGCTCTGAGTCGATGTCGATCACGGCAAATAACTGATGCTCGACCAATAAGGCTTCGATCTCTGCTTTTCGTGTCTCACTGGCCACTCGAAGCGTCAGTGGTGCATCTTCGGTCCCTGGTCGGGTTTCCCGATTGGTGCTGAAACCATAACTGGCGTGCTTTGGTTTTTTCTCAATTTTACCTTTGTAGAAAAATTTCGACATTGTGATACCTGTGTTCTTAACTTGTTCGCTTAACGGTGAATCAATTGGCGATTGAGTCGCTAAGAGTGCGACTAACGATTACCCCATGGATTATCAGAGGTTGTGCGTTTCTTAGGCTTGGCCAAACGCTTCTTCGGTGCACGGTTCCCTGCATCATCTTGATGATGAGCATTATCACTTGCACCTTCTGCCTTTGCTCTGGGCTGAGCACGTGAGCTATCGGCGGTCTTTTTCGGTCTTGAATGTTGGCGTTTCTTCTCCGCCTGCTTGCTGCCCACAGAACGCTGCCCATCCTGATGATTTTGCTTTGGCTTCTTAGGCTTTTTGGGCTTTTTCGGTTTGATCGGTCGCGTATCCAGTTTGGATTCCGGCAACGGATTACTGGCTTTGAAGCCCTTGATGTCTTTTCGAGGGAGTACGGTTTGGATCAGACGTTCAATGTCTTTCAGCTGTTGAAACTCATCGACAGACACCAGTGAAACCGCTTCGCCTTCGGCCCCTGCGCGACCGGTACGACCGATGCGATGTACATAATCTTCAGCGGTATTCGGTAGCTCAAAGTTCACCACTTGCGGCAACTGGGAGATATCCAACCCACGGGCAGCAATGTCAGTGGCCACCAGAATCGAAATTTCATTACTTTTGAAGTTTGCCAGCGCCTTGGTTCGCGCGCCCTGGCTCTTATTGCCATGAATCGCCGCCGCAGAAATACCCGCTTTATTCAGCTTATCGGTTAAACGATTTGCTCCGTGTTTAGTGCGTGTAAACACCAATACCTGTTGCCAATCATTGTCCTTAATCAGTTTAATCAAGGCAGGCGTTTTCTGGCTCTTATCCACAGGGCTGATCCACTGATCCACGGTCTTGGCGGTGGTATTCGGTGGCGCAACGGAAACTTCAACCGGATCATTAACGATATTCTTGGCCAAGGCTCTGATGTCGTCAGAGAAGGTCGCTGAGAAAAGTAATGTCTGACGAGGCTTTGGAAGCAGCGCCAAAATTTTCTGAATATCTCGCTGGAAGCCCATATCGAGCATGCGATCGGCTTCGTCCAACACCAGGGTCGTCAGTTGATCAAATTTCAACGCATTCTGCTGGTATAAATCCAGCAAGCGCCCGGGGGTTGCGATTAGAATGTCCGCACCACCGCGCAGTTTCATCATCTGCGGATTAATCTTTACCCCACCAAACACCACAGCCGATTTAATGTCCAAATACTTGCTGTAGGCCTCTACATTTTCAGCCACCTGAGCGGCCAACTCTCGTGTCGGGGTCAACACTAACGAACGGATCTGATTACCTTTTAGACTTCGGGAAGTCTTACCTGAACGTGCCAGCACCAACTTATTCAACAAGGGCAAAGTGAAACTGGCGGTTTTGCCGGTTCCGGTTTGAGCAGCCGCCATCACGTCTCGGCCATCTAACACATACGGAATCGCCTGTGCCTGAATCGGTGAAGGTTTCTCATAGCCCTGATCGGAAATAGCAGTCAGGATTTCAGGCAATAAGCCCAAGTCAGTAAAACTCATAGTGTCTCTTTAATCGATACAAAATCGTTAGCAGCAAAAAATGAATGCGCGTTTGCGCGTGCAGGAACTGAATGAAAATTAACCAGATTCAAGCGGGGCGTGCAGCTTACAGCAACTGTGCCGGAATCACTACGGTTTTCTTACCGGTAGCAGGCATTAAATGACGTGTGAAGATGGATTACAGGGTGGAATGACCTGATCTATAGAAATGTCATGAACAAGGAAACCCATAATTAATGGTTATGTCGACCGGACACTTTTCGGGTATAGACCAGGGTGGGTGAAAACAACGCCTTTCGATTTATAAACACAAAAACCAAAAACACCGGAAGCCAAACACTCAGCACATTCAGGCCCGCATTAAGCCAAGGCGACTGTTCATAGGCTGTGATCCAGCGAATGTGTTCGTAAAAGATAACCAGCAGCGCATTGAACATCAAAAAGCTGTAGCCCAAATGGAGTTCACCAGGATCATCCGAGGTGGTGGTTTCTTCCAGATTTACCCGGCATCGTGGGCATAAAAAGCCCTGTGAATATCCTTCCTTAAAGCCATCCACAGCTTCACCAGTAGGGAAAATATGCGCACAACCTGCGCATTGATAGGTTTGACGCCACATGTTGAAACCTCTTCTGAAGAACCAGCCCAATACCGGCATGGTGCCAGGGCATCACCCAATACTAACCAGTTTCATTTTGAAAAGCAGAGACAACACACACAGAACATGCAAAAGACAAGTAAACCAATAAACAACAGGGTGGAATATCACAGCAACATAGCCGTGATATTGAAGCTCAGGTTGCCTGCCAACACCAACAGTTAACAGGCAGCAAGAGTTAACAGGTAGTAATGGCCAAATTACTTCGCCAGAAATTGACCCGCTTTGTCTTTAAAGGCCTGGGTTTCACGGATTTCCGCCGCTTTCATCCAGATCTTTTCAGCAAGTGCTTTGTTGGAATTCACAAACTGCTTGGACAACATCAGGTAATACGGCTTGTCCACCAGCGGTGGCTGAACGGTCATGAACTTCGCGTTCAAGTCTGGGTTTTTCGCCAGAATGTTATCGCCGTTTAAGGTTAGCGCAGCCACGGCATCCACACGACCTGTGGATAGCTTCTGGAAGTTATTGATGGTCTTGGAAGACTTGGCATCCACCTTATACCCGGCCTTTGCCAAGTCATCACCAATGGAATAACCGGTAGGAACCGCCACCTTGCCTGTTAAGCCATCGATGGTCATCTTACCCGTTACTTTGATGTTGGAATCCTTACTAACGTAAAGAGAGTAACTGGAAGAGTGTAAACGTAAATTCGGGTCTACCTCACCACCGTTATGCGTACCCGGATAATACCCGTAAGCCAAGCGCTTTTCTTTAAAGCTGGCTGCGAAACAACCTTCAGTGATGCCGTTTTCAATGTTGTGTAAGCAACGCTTCCAAGGCGCTTCGACAAACTCAAACTTCACTTCAGGCAATGCTTCATCGGTCATCTTTAGCAGGATCAGATTCACACCGGAACCACCCTTCATGCTCCAAGGGTAAGAATCCACATTTTCATAGGTCAGCTTGACGGTTTGCTCCGCCAACGCCAAGCCAGAAGAAAACAACAAAGACAGTCCAGCCAAAGCCACTCGTTTCATATTACTACCTCACTACAATAGAAAATCCATGTGCGACATGCACCATTCGGAGTGTGAGTATAGTTAGGGAACATCTGAATAAGTCCCTCTCTGCTCAGGCCTATAAGAGAAATGGCTATTTGAGGCGCGGTTTTGAAGGCATAACGGGTTACGTCAAAAAGCCGCAACAAAAAAGAGACATTTCTCTTAAGGCCCCAGAGGGCGG
>JBFHTA010000122.1:0-11581 GCA_041590855.1 Pseudomonadales bacterium | reverse complement strand
GAATGAATATTTAATTGCATCCCAATTGCAATCAAGCAATTCCATCTAAAATGTGCAAGCGCGCGCCATTATACATAAATACACGACACACTCTCAAAGCGTACTGTAACGTTTTGTAACACAAATTCATAGTTATCGATAAAAATCCATTAGAGATAAAAAGCAGTCATAAAAAAAGCTCATGATCACTCATGAGCTTTTAATAATAGTGCAATATAAACACATCTGAAGAACTTCTCCGGAGGCTCTCTGGAAGAACCTCTCAGCAAGGTTATTAGCCTTCAAGATTGTCCAGATAGCGCTCTGCATCCAAAGCCGCCATACAGCCAGTACCCGCTGAGGTAATCGCTTGACGGTAGATATGATCCATTACATCTCCGGCTGCAAATACACCAGGAATGCTGGTTTGCGTAGCATTACCTTCAAGGCCGCTTTGAACCTTAAGGTAACCACCTTCCATGTCCAGCTGACCTTCAAACAAGCTGGTATTAGGTTGGTGACCAATCGCAATGAACACACCATCCACCGCTAATTCTTCAGTTTCACCGGATTGATTGTTACGGATACGCACACCGGTAACACCGGCATCATCACCCAGAACTTCATCCAGCTCAGAGTACCACTTGATGTTGATGTTGCCGTTTTCAGCACGTTCACGAATCTTATCCTGAAGGATTTTCTCTGAACGGAATGAATCGCGACGGTGGATCACGGTGACTTCAGAAGCGATGTTAGACAAATACAGAGCTTCTTCAACAGCAGTATTACCACCACCCACTACAGCCACTGGCTTGTTGCGATAGAAGAAACCGTCACAGGTTGCACAGGCAGAAACACCACGACCAGAGAATGCTTCTTCACTTTCCAAACCAAGGTACTTAGCACTGGCTCCTGTACAAATGATTAAAGCATCACAGGTATAAACGCCATTATCACCTTCCAAACGGAATGGCTTTTCTTTCAGATTGGCCGTATGAATCTGGTCAAAAATGATTTCAGTTTCAAAACGCTCAGCATGTTGTTGCATACGAGCCATCAGATCAGGCCCCTGAACACCATCGTGATCACCCGGCCAGTTGTCCACATCGGTCGTTTGAGTCAACTGACCACCCATTTGCATCCCGGTCACCAAGACAGGGTTCAAATTTGCACGAGCAGCATAGACAGCAGCCGTGTAACCTGCGGGTCCAGAACCTAGGATTAATAATTTGCAGTGCTTAACTTCGCTCATTGTTCGGGCCTATTTGTAGCATGATAAAAATTGTCGGCTAGTGTAATCAATGTCGCTGATAAATTGTATTAAAAAGAATTAATTACTCTGATTAATATAATTAATACCTTTAAGGACACGGATTGGTATTGGCCGAGTGCACCGCCTCAATGTCTTTCAATACCTCATCAGACAAGCTCAGTTCAGCACTGGCAATGTTTTCCTTCAGCTGATCCATAGTGGTAGCACCAATGATGTTGGACGTTACAAACTCCCGACTTGTGACAAACGCCAACGCCATTTGAGAAGGAGAAAGATCGTGTTTCGCTGCCACCTCAACGTATTTTTGCGTCGCATCTTCGGCCTGCAAACTGGTGTACCGGGTAAAACGTTCAAACAAGGTTAGTCGCGCTTGTTCAGGGCGCTGTCCGTTCAAATATTTTCCAGACAAAACACCAAACGCCAAGGGCGAGTACGCCAGTAACCCGACCTGTTCGCGGACGGAGACTTCAGCCAAACCGACTTCATACGTTCGATTCAACAGGTTATAGGGATTTTGCACACTGACGACTCGCGGTAAATCGAATTGCTCTGCCGCTTTCAGAAATGACATAACTCCCCAAGGGGTCTCGTTAGACAAACCAATATAACGAATCTTGCCTGCTTTAACTGCGTCTTCAAGCGCACGTAAGGTTTCTTCAATGGGCGTACTTTCTTCGTTTGTGTTGTGTTTATAGCCCAGCTGCCCAAAGAAGTTGGTATTACGATCTGGCCAATGCAGTTGATACAGGTCGATGTAGTCCGTTTGAAGCCTTTGTAAGCTGTCGTCAATCGCTTGGCCAATCTGCGATTGATTGAACCGGGAACCACCACGAATGTAGTCCAACCACTCAGCAGGTCCGGCAATTTTAGAGGCGATCACCAGCTTATCGCGATCAGATCGTTTGCCCAGCCATTGTCCAATAATTCGCTCGGTATCTCCTTGTGTTGCCATCATAGGTGGCACTGGGTACATTTCAGCGGTATCTATAAAGTTAATGCCCTGGGCTACCGCATAATCCAACTGTTCAAACGCCTGCTCAGGGGTATTCTGTTCTCCGAAGGTCATCGTCCCTAAACACAGTGCACTGACATCCAAATCAGTATTCCCCAGTTTTCGATATTCCATGTTCACTCCTTCATAATGATTTCCAGACACGATAAAATGCGTGTTCTAAAGACTCCGCCAGCAACAGCGTTAAGAAACCACTGAACAAGTGCGCTCTACCTCTACGGGCGCTAGAGATTCCTTAACCGTTGTTGCTAAATTATCATCCCAGCAACTAAGTACTTTTTATGGCAAATATTACCGTTGTATACGGATCAGTAAGAGGTAACGCAAAGGCCGTTGCCAACGAAGCAGTTGAACTTCTGAACTCCCTCGGACACACAGCGCAACTCTTCGAAACCCCAACGGCAGAGCTTCTTAAAGCAGAAGACACGAACGCTTTGTTAATCTGCACATCCACCACAGGCCAGGGTGATATTCCACAAAACCTGGTGAGTTTGTATCTGGACATCCAGGAAAAGTTCCCGATGATGACCAGCAAACATGCCGGCATCATTTCGCTTGGCGACAGTTCCTACCCGAACTTCTGTGGAGCCGGTGAAAAATTTGAAGAACTAATGTACGAATTGCAAAGTCAATCTGTCACCCGCCTGACCATCGACGCTACAGAAACCACTCGCCCGATGGCCGATGCCACCCCTTGGCTGAAAGAGTGGGCCGCAACACTCTAATTCATAGAGGTTGCTGCAATGCTCTTTGCTGTCATCTTTTGGGGCGAAAAAAAAAGCCATTCAAAGTGCAAATATACACGTTGAATGGCTTTCTCGATCACCCCTGGTCATCGCTCATTTATGCTTTAAGTCCAGCAGCTCACTAATCCAGCAACTCACTAATCCAACAACTCACTAATCCAATATAATCTTCTGTTTATTAATCAAATAACCCGCTTTTAAATTAGCGTGATGTGCCGCTTTGGTTTTTGGAAACTCTTTCTGAATTCTTAAGAAATATTCCAATGCTTTTTCTTCATCACCACGAGCGTTGTACGGACTCATATACATAAGGCCAATCTGGAACAACGAACTGGCACGCAGCTCAGTTGTCGAGCCATCATTTTCGTACATTAAGGTATACAAAAGAATTGCTTCTTCGACACGATCTGTTGAAATTGCGCGAGCCGTGAAGTCTTTCATTTCATCATCGTGCGGGATCACCTTAGGCGGCAACTGAGGTTGTTTCTTCCAGTTCATCAAATGCTGGTCTGCCGTAAGAATTACGACATTATTCTTACGTTTTTCAATCTTCGCCAAGCGTTCATCAATGCGCTGATTCAAAGGTTTGATCTTAAATTCGTTCTTGGCTTTAGTAAGGTACTCAACGGCTTTTTCGTCGTCGCGATCCCGATTGTAGTGGTTCATATACAACAAACCGATTTGGTATAACGCAATGGCGCGAATGGGATCAGAATTTTTAGGATTGTTGTAGCCTTCCAAATAGGTTGCGACGGCTTCATCCGTTTTATCTTTAGAGATGGCATCCACAGAATAAGTCAACAAATCGCGTTCCTCATGCAAAGCTGCCTGAGCTCGCATCGCGATGTTTTCTTTATTCATTGCCAATTTATGACCACCAAGACCGGCAACCGTAAGCCCGGTACCCGGACCAGGAAAACAGGCCTGCAAAGACACTGTAACCAGACCTATACCCAACAAAGATGCCACTTTTGAATAGAAAGGGGCTTTGCGAATCATGAGAGTTTTCCTTTTCGATCAAATATTCTTGTTATTATTGGAACGAATCAGAGGCTTAGAACAAATAGCTTAACTGATTACAACACGATCCATATGGTTATCCCAGCGAGTATCGCTTACCAGCTTCTCATGCTCAAGTGTCAAAACGCCATTCTTTGATACCAAACACACTATTTTTCCCTGTCCTGTGCTAACCAGGTAGCGCCCATTTTGGTCCAAACAAACACCACCAGGGTCAGGTAGTTTAAAGTGACTTAACCAACGTTCCTGATCCAACGAGAACAAATGGACGGCATTGGCCCTTGGACACGAAACCATAACTTCTCGCATTTCTGAGTTAATCTGAACACTGGCAATGTATTGATTCATACTGCGCCAAACCGATTCCGGCGCATCAAAAGCCACTAACTCCTGTGTCGCTTGATACTTATAAACAAGTGGAAATTGCTGGTATTTAGGCCCCTGATATTGAGCACCAATCACTACCGTATCGTCTGACGCTGTATCCAGATGACGCAGACTTAATTGCGCATCCAAGGGAGTATCCCTGTGCACTATTCGTTGGGTTTGAGTGTCCACCAACAGCGTTTCGGACTGCATGGTATCCAGGTTCAGCTTCTTACGCGGGTAATCCGGGTGAGTAGCAATACCGCCCAATCCCACCACGGCGGTTTTTCCATCCGCTAAAAACTGAAATTCGTGCGGGCCAATCCCGGCAAGATCAATCTCCACATCAACTGTCTCTAAACGCGCACCGCTGCGCGCTACTAATAAAGAACGCTGATTCGCAAAATCGTTTTCGGTAAACCAAACTCTGTTTTGGGCATCCACAGCCGCATGACCGTAGAAGTGACGACCTTCGCCAGCCTGCAACTCTATGATCTGTCGACTGACAAGATCCAACACTACCGCCTGATTGCCCGGTCTTCGAGCAACAAACACAATATGAGCGGCGGAGAGTGTTTTCTTCTCTGAGGCATAGCGAACTACCCCACTGTGATATCTGTGCTGCACAGCAACCCGAACCAGCCATTTAGCTTGAGAAACATCGTATGCCCCTACAAAATGCTGTCCCGCTTGATCGTCAAATGCCGAAATCAAGACATCGTTAGAGTCTTTGCGCGTACTCTCAGTATCTTGCCCAGGCAACACAAATCTGGCATTCGCCAGTGCAGGCGCACAACTTAATGCCGCTAAAAGACTCAAAAAAGCACGACGATCCGAGTTCATGATCAGTCCCCATCATTGGCATTAAAGCCCAATACAAATCCGGTCTTAGGCGACACCTCGGTTCTCATGAACAGATAGAAATCATGTACCTGTTTATCAAATGCTTTGAGAGCGTTTCTTCCTTCTTCGGTTTTTAACATCAGCACCATTGGCTCTTTGAACTGGGCAACTTGCCCGATCAATTGATCAAATCGCTTGACTACTCTGCTGTTTAGTTCTGAATCCTGAGATTGGATAACCGACTGAAAACCCAACGTGTAAACCCGCTTCAGTTCCACCAACCCTCGCTCAAGGTTGTTAAAAGAATGCTGACTGCGCCAGGATTCTGCTTGAGTGGGTTTGGCTTTCTTGGCGTAAGGATTGATCGGACCTTCAAGTTTTCTTAGCTGAATAAATTCAATCTCGGACAACAGGGCATTCCATAGAATGGATGCCGCCGAGTTAATTTTATTTGACGCATCCAGCATATCGACACCCTGTTGATATGGCGTAATAACTTGCTCTGTATCCCAGGCCTGACGTAACCCGGACGCCGTTTGACGGGCATTTTGAATCGCTTGCGTCAGGATCAAACAGCGGTTCTTCGCCGTCTCATCCTGATAATGATTTAACTGACCGCCCGAACCGCTGAACAGCAAGTACTCGGCACCGGTTAAGCCACGAACAGACACACCTGCACTGCGGATTGTTTCGGCAGACAAATCAGCATCAGCCAGCAAGGTCTGAATCTTTTTATGAGTGATGCCTTTTCGGATCGGCCAAATCTGCAGATCAAAACGCCCGGTTCCCGAAGAGATAGGGCCAAACTGAATCCAGGAAACACCCATCCACGCCAACATGGCTTTTCGCCATGCCTGCTGAGTCGCCTGATATGTTTGCTCGGCGGGTTTCTGACAAAAAGTCTCAGCTTGAGTTTGAAATTCGCCCAAGGCACTTTCCAGCTCATGATAACCGGAGCGAATGACCTCCTTCGTCACACGCTCTACAGTAGGTTGCCAATCGGTCGCAAAGGCGGTAAATGAAAACGAAGCAGCCATAGCCGCTGCAAGACAAGTTGATAAAACGCGTTTTGACATAAAACACCCGACCTTTCATTGTCGTTAATATGCATTCAAACCTTAAAGAGAACCCAAGAATTAACGTGAGTTCCAAGAGTTACCGAGAGTTTAAAAATTAAAGTGAGTTCAAGAACTTAACCAGCTGCGCCCGTTGTTCTTTGGTAAACGTCAGCACACGCTGCTTACTTTGCTCCGCTTCACCACCGTGCCACAAAACGGCTTCCATCACGTTCCGGGCACGACCGTCGTGCAGAAATTCCGTATGACCATTTACAGTCTCTGTCATACCAATGCCCCACAAAGGAGGCGTACGCCATTCCTCACCCTGAGCCAAAAATTCCGTATGACCACCATCACTCAGCGCTTCTCCCATGTCATGCAACAACATGTCTGTATATGGGAAAATCACTTGATCTCTTAAATGCTTATCGACGGTATCCGCCTTGCTGGTACGATAGGCAGGCGTATGACAACTGGTGCAACCGGCATCATAAAACAACGCCTTGCCCTTCAACACGTCAGGATTATCTGCGTCACGGCGAACGGGAACTGCCAAATTCTGACTGTAGAACTCCACTGTCCCCAAGATTTCATCACTGACTTCCGGCGCTCCGTTTCGACCGCCGGTCGGAGCTTTCAAACACGCATGCTGAGAAGGTGTGCAGTTTTCATTGGGAAACAAAGAAGTGGTCAACCCCATGTCACCGTTAAAGGCTCCGGCACTTTGCTGTTTCAGCGTTGGCTGACCTGCCTTCCATCCGAAACGCCCTAAGACCAAATCTCCCGTTTGCACATCGACAACCCAGTTGGCTCTACCAGAAATGCCATCATTATTGGCGTCGCTCTCATCTACCTGAGCAAGGATGTCTTGTGCATCAATGGCTTCAAGCAATCCCAATCCAATCATCGGTGGCGCTACTCGTGGTGACATCTTGGTGTCCTTGTGCAACTCACCATACGCAAGGTTCTGCAACTCAAAGTGAGGTTTTCTTAATGTCACCACTTCACCGTCAGCAAACTGAACCTTAACGTCTTCCCAGGTGACGGCAATTCGACCTTCCGGTTTCACACCAAACACAGATTGATCCTGAAACTGCCCACCGTAGTTTGGCTCCGCTATAGAGGCGGTTTTACCTGCTGCAAGCAACGCTTGCTGGGCTTCGTTTTGAGGCAAAATACTCAGACGGATTAACATGGAATCGGCACGATCAGAGGCATCCGCCGGAGCATGTCCCCGGCCGTCTTTAATGTGGCAACTCTGACAAGCGTTCACATTAAACAAAGAACCTAAACCGTCGCGCGCATCAGTTGAGGCTGGGGCAACCACCCATGGATTTTTGAAAAAGCTGTTACCAACTTTAAAGTCCGCTCTGTGCGACCCTTTCAATAACACAGAAGGTTTGGAAAACGCATTGGTCGTCAGGGTGGTCGTTGAGTTATCTCCGCCCTGCTTGATCTCTCTCGGGTCAAACTTCGGCCCTACTTCCAGAACATCCGCCACACCGATTGACGAGGTCAGCGCTAAAACAGCCCCTGAAACCAACCACTTGCTATACATCATTTCCACCTTTTTCGTGCCACGCTTAGCCAACAGACAGCCCTACTTTTTGTAGTGTTTTTTAAAGCGCCGCATACTACACCTACAAATAAGACAAATCAAAATCATTCTTATTTTCAATCAATAAAAAAGGGAGGCACTGATCTGGATCAGCCCTCCCCGTTTTTTTTGCACAGTTCAGTGCAAAATATAAGCAAGTTAATTACAACTCGGTAATGCCCATAACTTTGGCAGCACTCTCAGTGGCCTCAGTCACTTGCAGAAGACTGTTAATAGAATTCTGCACAATCTTGTTACCTGCTTTGTTGCCTGGGCCAATCAACTGATCGAACGCCTGTGGGTTCTGCTTGTCTTCAGCAGACGTTACCAGAGCTTCAACAGCAGCACGCGCGGTTTCAATGTGGCTGTCCAACTGCTTAGCTGCTGCACCGTCTTTTTGGGCAATTAAAGCATTTACAGACGGGCCTTCCACAACATCACCGTTCACACGAACGTAACGACCAACATAAACGTTTTGAATCCCTTTGATGTTGTAATAGTGAGAGTAGTGTGTGTTATCACTGAAGCAATCGTGCTCATCTTCAGGATCGTTCGCAACCAACGCAACACGCATCCGCTCACCAGCCAATTCACCACCAGCCAACTCACCAATACCCGTCAATACCTTCTTAATGCCGGTTTGGCCTTCAGCAACCAGGGTTGCACGATAGTTATCGCTCTTCTCAGGGCTCCATTCTGCAACCATGGTTTCCAAGTCGCTGATCAACATATCTACAGAAGTAGTCAAATATTGACCACGACGAACGCATACAGATGCATCTGCTTTTTGCGTACCACTGGTACAAGCGTCACCTTTGGCATAATCAGTGAATGGACGCGCACCTGCACCTGCCTGAGTACCATTCAGATCTTGGCCCCACAGCAAAAATTCAATGGCGTGATAACCACGAGAAACATTTGCTTCACCGCCACGTAATTCATGCAAACTGGCAATCAAAGAGGCAGAAATCTCAGCGGTGTCGACATTTCCATCATTATCAATATCCAAAGCCGGGTTCGTAATAACTGAATACACGGCTGATTGATCGACCTCTTCGCCTTCTTCAAGGTTTGAAGCGCTGCGGTTATAGCTTGGAGCCACATAGTCGATAAGGCCTTCATCCAATGGCCAAGCGTTCAGATCCCCTTCCCAATCGTCTACCACAGCATTACCAAAGCGGTAAACTTCGCTCTGCTGATACGGAACACGCGACAATTTCCAAGCCTCTTTCGCTTTCTGAAGAGTTTCTGCAGACGGGTTGGCAATCAACGCATCTGTAGCAACTTTCAATGCCTGAGCCGTAACCAAAGAATCACTGTACACTGCATAAGCGATGTCAGAATAGTTGTTTAATACGGCTTCTTCCGTCACTTTGGCGGTGGTCGCACTGGTATAAACAGCCACACTTGCTAGTGCTGCCCCTGCACCAAACAGAAACGTCTTTCTCATTTTCAACCTCAAACCTTAAGATACATTAAATATTAATAGGATTAATTCTTATTTAGATTATCATTTTGTATTTTGTGAGGTAAAGAAGAATTTATAATCAATGCATGAACTTACAGAATGAGAGCAAAGACACAATTTTGAACAGAATGGCGTCAATTCGTCCGACTTGAGAATGAATGGCCTAATAAAACAGGCACGGAAACCTTCTTATACTTTATTATTAATCCCTTGATTTGAAATAGTTATTTTTATACTAATTACAGCCTGTTAACGCTTTATCGGAAGAATCTGCGAAAACTGTTCTACAGTATATTTTCATGATAAAAACTAGGGACCTCTGAACAAAGTTACGTACTTAACGACAGATACATATTCAACAACAAATACTACAGACAGACCATCAACGGTCGATAAAGAAAAGAAGCCATGCTGCCTAACGGGTGCCCCATCAAATCACTCCTTAGCTCTGGCAGTAATGGACAAAGCGAACACTTGGAATACGTATGCATTTTAGTTTTATTGCGAACATCGCATTATCGGCAGCTTGCCTGGTTTGGATTGCAGTCAGTGCATACTATTTATTTTTCAGCAGTCGAAAGCTGCCCAAACTCACTAGAAAAATCAGCTTTGCACTTGCCTTTCACGGAACACTGATTGCAGCACTGTGTCTTTCCAGTTTAGTCTCGCTCCCACAATTCAGTCAGTTCATTCAATTACCAAACCATGTGCCCCAAGTGATATCAGGAGTACTGGCCCTAACATTGGGGTTGCTATCGATCGGTTGGTTTTTGCCTAAAGTTCTTCCCCGTTATTCCCAGCGGGAAAAAGAACTGGAAACCTCTTTGTCCGACACCACCAGCCATTTAAAGTCCTTGTATTCTCTATCCCAACAAGGCGTCATGCTGGTTTATGCTGACAACTTCGAAATCCAGCAAGCCAATAACGAAGCCAAGCGAGTACTACATTTGGTCAACCGGGGAAGCCATCAATTAACGCTTCCCAAAGCCATGAAAGAGTATCTCTCGAACTGGCTAAAGCACGGCCGTTCATCCAGCATTCTCAGTCTGCCCAGTAACCATGGGGTCGTCACCCTGAATCTGGATATTACGTCTTTTGCTATGGAGCAATCCCCTGTTCTGCTGGTTCAATTCAAAGACATTGAAACCTTACCCGAAACACTCAAACCCTCTGTTGAACACGAACACTCCTTTGAAGTGCAATTGATTGAGCGTTTCGATGAATTACTGAATATTCAGGCTACTACGGCTGCAGAACTGGTATCGCAACTGGCCAATCGACTGGCCAATTTCAGGTTGTTTGATTATGTCACCCTGCTGGAAACTGACAATAAAGCCCAAACCACCAGCTTCCGAATGATTTCTGAACTAAGTCAGCACAAACAACAAGTCATTTCCAAAACCGCCTTTGAAGAGCGTATGCTGGACCCGAAAAACGGGCTGCAACTGTATAGCCGGGTATCGGAACTCAAGCTCCCGAGTGAAATCACCGAACTGATTGAGCCTAATAGTTCATTAACTGTGGTAAATCTCGACGACAAATTAAGCCAACATTTCACACTGATTTTATTTACCCGAAAAAGCAGTAAATTAAACAGCGCAGTCTTAGCGCTGGTAGAACAGTTACGCACACAAATTTGTTATCGCATTAATCAACTCAGTCAAAACAGCATTCAAAAACAGAATGCCCTGCTTCAGAAACAGCTCACCACCATCATTGAATCCAGCGCTAATGCGATTATCCTGACCAATACGGATTTCATGATCGAGTACGTAAACCCTAAGCTCTGTGAAACCAGTGGTTACGATGAACAACAACTGATCGGGCGTCCATTCAGCCAACTTTGTCCGATAGAAGATAATCCGCTGATTCACAGAAGCATTCGCGATCACGTCACGGCCAACCAGCCCTGGTACGGCGAAGTAGTTCAAAGAGATCGCCAAGGGCATTTACGATGGAGCAACTTACAGCTTTCGTTTATGCACGATGAACAAGGCGATGTATCCCATTACATCATGCATTTGGAAGATCGTACCGAGCTTTATCTTGCGCAAGATGAAATCAATCAGCTAACGCACTTTGACCCGCTGACTAATCTACCCAACCGAAATCTACTGACGTTACGCATTACCTCTGCCATTGAAGACAACACCGCCAACCACATCATGGCTTTAATGTATTTGGATCTGGACGGTTTTAAACACATTAACGATTCTCTG
>JBFHTA010000121.1:0-11637 GCA_041590855.1 Pseudomonadales bacterium | reverse complement strand
GGTGGAAAAAGAAATCGCTGAAAGTAAGAAACAGCTTGAATTGGTGGTTGATAGCACGGCTGTTGGTATCTGGGACTGGAAAGTGCAGGAAGGAACTGTGCAATTCAACCGACGTTGGGCTGAAATCGTTGGTTATGAACTGGAAGAGCTGGAGCCTTGTAGTATTGAAACCTGGTCATCGCTTGCGCACCCGGACGACCTGGAAGAGTCGGGGCGATTACTGGAAGAAAACTGGGCAGGCAAGAGCGACTACTACGTCTGTGAAGCCCGGATGAAACACAAAGCCGGTCATTGGGTTTGGGTGCTGGACACAGGACGAGTGGTGGAATGGGGAGAGCAGGGGGAGCCTCTGCGAATGGTAGGTACTCACCTGGATATCACGGAACGTAAAAAAGCGGAACAGGAGTTGATCCGTTTCTCACGTATTGCCAATCAAACCGACAGTGCCGTGTTAGTCACAGATGCTGAAGGCAAAGTTGAATGGTCCAATCCTTCGTTCAGCCAAATCAGTGGACAAACCTTGGATGAAGTTAAGGGGTGTCGTTTGGAAGAGGTCTTTCGGGATGCCTCATCGGCCGAAGAACCGTTTTATCAAATGACACAAAGCATTCAGCAACAGCAGGCATTTCACATTGAATTGAAACATTTGGACGCCAATGGAAAAGCGATCTGGTTGGATCTCCGTTCTTCTCCGTTAATGGATGAGCAAGATCAGCTGCAGGGGTTTGTGGTGTTTGCGGTGGACATCAGCCAGCAAAAAGAAGCGGAAGCCAAGTTGGCCCGACAACAACAATTGCTGGAACAAATGAGTTTGCAGGGGCGCATAGGGGCCTGGGAATATGATCTGGAAACAGAGCATATCTACTGGTCCAATATGACCAAGTACATACATGAGGTCCAAGAGAATTATCAGCCGAAGCTGGAAACCGCCATTAACTTCTACAAAGAAGGAGAGCATAGAGAGCGTATTCAGCAGGTGATCGAGCACGCTATTGAAACCGGAGAACCCTGGAACGAAGAGTGTCAGTTGGTGACTGCCCAAGGTCGAGAGATCTGGGTGCAAGCCATTGGCCGGGCCGAGTTTAAGGATGGAAAATGCGTGCGCTTGTTTGGTTCTTTCCAGGACATTGATCGTCGGATCAAAGCTCAAAAAGAGCTGGCAGAGGCGAAAGATCAGGCTGAGCAAGCGGCCATTGCCAAGAGTAGTTTCCTGGCTTCAATGAGTCATGAAATCCGAACCCCAATGAACGGGGTGCTGGGAATGTTAAGTCTGATTGAGAAAAGTCCGCTGAACAGCGAACAACTGCACCATGTACGTTTGGCCAAATCCAGCGGCGAATCTTTGTTGGTGTTGATCAACGACATTCTCGACTTCTCTAAAGTGGAAGCCGGTAAGCTGGACCTGGAAATACTGGATTTTGACTTGCCTGCCATGTTGGGTGAGTTTTCTGAGTCCATTGCTCAAAAGGCACAGGAGAAAGGCATTGAACTCATTCTGGATGTGACTGAGATTACCCATTCGCGAGTGAAAGGTGATCCGGGGCGTATTCGTCAAATTTTAACGAACCTGGTGGGCAACGCCATCAAGTTTACCGATCGTGGGGAAATCGTCATTCGGGCGGGGTTAGTGAGTCTGGAAAACGAGAGGTTTCGGTTAGAGGTAAATGTTCAGGATACGGGCATAGGTATCCCTGCGGATCGTGCCAGTGCACTATTTACTTCGTTTACGCAGTTGGACGCATCAACAACCCGAAAGTACGGCGGCTCGGGATTGGGGCTGGCCATCTCCAAGCAATTATGTGAATTAATGAATGGGACCATTCAGGTAGAGAGCGAGCCGGAGCAAGGCAGTTGTTTTTCTTTCAATATCGAATTGGCGGCCAGTGACGCGTCGGAAACGATCATACCTGCGGTACCGATTGATGGGCATGAAATTCTGGTGGTCGATGACAACCAGACCAGCAGTGAAATTTTGCAGAAACAGCTGAGCTTATGGGGCGCGAACGTTACGGTGGTGGAAGACGCCGTGTCAGCCCTTGAACTGCTTGAAGCTCGTAACAGGGCACCGGAACAAGCCAGCTTTGATGTGGCATTTGTTGATTATCACATGCCGTTTGTGGATGGTGCAGAGTTTGGACGACGGGTACGAGCGAACCCGGATTATGATGATCTTAAACTGATCCTGATGACTGCCATTAGTAATCGCGGGGATGCCCGGTTTTTTGCCAAATTGGGATATCAGGCGTATTTTCCGAAACCGACCACCATGTCTAACCTGTTTAATGCCTTGTCGGTAGTACTGGAGGGTGGGGAAGCGCTGGCAGAGGCTGACCCTTTGGTGAATCAGCACTATCTGGCGGAACTGAAAGACAAGGAAAGAAGCCCTCTGCCTGCTGTACCTGAGAATACTGCATCTTCTTCCGATCAGGGGCCGGTTACTGGGGAAGCCCGACTTGACGCTTTGACCGCTTATCAATGGCCAGAGAAAACCCGCTTACTCTTGATTGAAGACAACTACATTAATCAGGCAGTTGCCCAGGGAATATTGGAGAAAATGGGATTGCATTGTGACATTGCCGGAAACGGTGTGGAAGCCATAGCCGCCTTACATCAGGCGCCCGACAATGCGCCCTACACCCTGTTATTAATGGATTGTCAGATGCCGGAAATGGATGGCTATCAGGCTACTCAGGAGATCCGCCACGGTGCGGCGGGCGAACGATTCAAAGACATTACCATTGTAGCTATGACAGCCAATGCGATGAAAGGCGATCGAGAGAAGTGCCTGGCAGCAGGCATGAATGATTACCTCTCTAAGCCCATCGAAGCCACCAAGCTGAAAGAGATGCTGGTGAAGTGGCTATCCGGTTGAGATAGTTCTATTGGATTAGTTCTGTTGGATTAGTTCTGTTGAGACGATCTCCTGACGTTATAAAGAGGGCAAGAAGTGTGCAACCGCCGCTGTCACGTGGTTCGCGACGTCTGCAGGCGGTGTGAGTTTAAATTCATCGCCATCCTGGTATTTTCCGGTCTTGACCAAACAGGTATGAACACCTGCGTTACGGGCACCTTCAATGTCTCCATACACATCATCGCCAATCATCAGAATTTCATAGGCGGCACAACCCGTGGTAGCAATGACCTGATCAAAAAAGGTTCGGGAAGGCTTACCGGTAATGACCGCCTGTTGCCCACTGGCGTATTCCAAGGCCTTTACGAAAGGCCCAGCGTCCAGGTGTAATCGTTTTTCGCCTTTAAAATACCTATTGTTGCCTATGGCTATCAAGGGGCCGCCAGCCATTAGAATTTCGAAGGCGGTATCCAGATTGGCATACGTCAATGCGTGTTCGGCGTCCCCCAATACGACAGCGTTGAAAGGGGGCTGTTCGATGTCGTCAAACTCGGATTTGATGTCCGGGTGTACTAAACAATAAGGTGAAACCCCTTGGTTTTGACACCACTGTCTGGCGGCTGAAGGGGCAGTGAAGAGTTGATCTTCGGTAATCTCAAAGCTCATTTCCAAAAGGTCGTTGAGCAACCGCTGTTTGGTCTTTCGGGAGGTATTGGTGATGAACCGCAGAATCAGGCCACCATGCTCTAACCGGTTAATGGTTCTGGCAGCGTTAGGAATAGGGTGGTTGCCTTCAAACAACACCCCGCTGAGATCAAACAGAATGGCTTTGATCATATCGCATCCTCCACATAGCCCTTCTAGTATAGAAGTCACAGGAGGGGTGGTAGATAAAACAGCACTTATGAACTATATATTTAATCACCGAATAAGATGAAATACCTGTCCTGATGCAGGAGAGAGCCATGAATGACCAAGCTATTCCCGAAACATCGTTAAAGTTACTCGATCAGTTAACGCGCTTTTTCAAAGAATCAACATACTATCTCTTAATTTGGAATAATCGCGTAGCAGATGCTTCCCCCCGGCTTTTAAACCTGTTGGATTACGATGAATTTAACCAGTTTCCGGAGTTCTTTGCCGAATTGATACCTCAGGATCAGCCCAAGGAATTTCTGGTTTATCACCTGATGTTCCTCGAAAATAGTCATCGTGAAAACTACGATCTGAAACTGGTAGGTAAACATGGGCGGGTTGTGACCTTACGTTTCAGGGCTCAGCAAATCAAGCTGGACGGTGACCAGCTGGTGGGCATGTTGGTGGGTGAAGACGTGACCTATCAACAACAAAAACTGGAAGACCTCAGTGGCGATTCCAGTCTTTTTACTTTTAATCCTTACGCAATAGCGATCACAGAGCCAGACGGTACCATCATAAAGGTGAATCCCAAATATCTTCAGAAAACCCACTTCACTGAAGCGGAGCTGATCGGCTCAAACATCTTTCAATATAAGCATCACCCGGATTACAGTCGGGAAGCCTTACTCAAAGACATATTAAGCCATAACGATTTCAGGTCGGAATTCGAAAGCGTGACCAAAGAAGGCTATCAATACGATGAGGACATGTACGTTATTCCGGTTTATAAATACGGTCAATTACAGAGTCTGTTGTTTATCGGTGAAGACATTTCGTCGAAAAAACGGCAATTGCTGAATCTGGAGCAAAAAGCCTATTACGATGATTTGACCGGCTTTTACCGTAAAGACGTTGGGCGTTCGTTATTGCATGAGGTCTGTGCTTCCGGACAACCGTTCGGTTTGTTCTTTCTGGATTATCGCAGTTTCAAACAGATTAACGATCAGTTCGGGCATCACGTTGGGGATGAGACGTTAAAACAAGGGGCGAACTTCATCAAATCGGCCCTTCGAAAAGAAGATGTGTTGATTCGTTGGGGCGGTGATGAGTTCATTATCATAGTGCCTAACGCGCAGGATTCGGCCGGTATGGAAGTGGTGGCCAATAAGATGCTTGCCGCGTTTCAGTCGGTGGAAGTGGATGGTAAATACTATAACCCGGACATTGATATCGGAGGGTGTTATTGTGGCTCCGGCGCCCACGCCAGTTATGCGACCGAGGTAATTAAAGCCGCCGATGCCAATATGTATACAGCGAAGCAACAACAATTGCCGTTTTGCATTTCTGAATTTGGCCAGCCTCATCGAGCCACGGAACTTAAAATGGTTCGGTAAGCGAGTTAGTCTGACGGTCTGGTTGTTGGGGAAGCATGATTCTGTGGGGTGGATGTGCTCAGGTCGGATTCACTGAATGACAAGGTTTGATAGCGATACGCTTTAAACTGGTCAGACCAATGATGTTTACTTAAACCCGCTTTTTGCTTGAGGTGCTCAAGAAACCGGATTTTATCAGGTAGCTGTTCCCAAACGCTGGGTAAAAAGGTGGCTTTATGAAAACCGTCCTCAATGGTTAAGCCGTCTTGAAAAGGCGTTAATGCTTCCAATAGGCTTTGCTCGTCCTGACAGGGAATTTCTTTTTCCGGAGTTAATACAGAAATTTCAATTTCCAGCTGATCAACTTCGTCACCGGTAACGGGGGAGAAACGGTGATCGAGAAACGCTGAGCCATAAGCATGTTCGGCGACGTCTTCAATCAGCGGACGTATGGCTTTTAGCGAGCCCACGCATCCCCTCAGCTGATGATGACTGTGTAAGGTGACGAAACAACATCCGGGCTGAAAGAGGACTTGATCCGAGTGATCAAAACTCATCTCCGGACGAGCCCCTAGATGTGCGCCTAGACGGATCACCTCTCGTGCCAGGGCCAATAAGTGTACTTGTTGTTCGCAGGTTAGCTCCTGATGCATTCTGTTTGATTCCTAGAAAAGTGCGTAAGCGCCGTAGCCGACCACCTGGTCTTTGGAACCTGCGGTGTCGCCGGAATTTCTGAGGTCCAGAGTAGTGATCTGCAAGTGGTGCTGTTTCGCGGCGTGTAGCGCTCCGTTCAGTGGGTTGCAGCCGCAAGCCTGATCGCCGGTAAGGTCCGTTTGAAACTGTTCTATCGCCTGGCTGGTTTCTGCGTCCATTTGTTTGGCGTGCTGGTAAGTGTGGTAATGACTTAAATCGGTGCTGATTACAAACAGGGTTTCGTTATCGCCCCACAGTTGATTGAGAACTTGAGCGACCTGCTCCAGCGGCGTATGCCCAACCACCAAGGGCACTATCTTAAAATCTGGCAGTAGGGCTTGAAGAAACGGTAGCTGTACTTCCAGGCTGTGTTCGTAGGCATGTGCATGTGGGCTGACTTTAACACCTTCCAAAGGTTTGATGGCGCTCATGGCGGCTTGATCCAGCGCGATTTCCCCTAGTGGTGTTTTAAACAGACTGGCGTCGGGCACTGCGATGCCTTGCAGTGGCACACGATGAGACGGCCCCATTAATACTACCCGACGGATGTTGGCTTCATGACCTTTTAATTGGTGGTAGGCAACAGCGGCGATTGCTCCGGAATAGATATAACCGGCATGAGGGCAGATCAGAATTTTTGGCGGGCCACTGACAGGCTCTGTATCGACGGCTTCAGCCAATAGCTGGGACACCATCGCTGACAGTTGCTGAGGATTGTCCGGATAGAAAGAACCAGCCACTGCCGGTTGTCGTATGTACATGTTTACGCCCCGTTAAGTCATTTCTGGGCTAAATTTAAGTTACACCTTGCTGAATCCTTCGTGCAGTAATCCGTCACGGTTACTTACCAGTTTAGCAATGAACCGGACGCTGGGCGCACGTATTTGTCCGGTTCTCTAGAGGGGGTGGCTATGGCCACTGCAAAGCCAACGGTACCGCCGGTGCATTATCCTACCGATTATTGGCACGCCATTGACGGGGACCGAATTCAGTGTGATGTCTGCCCGCGAGCCTGCAAATTGCATGAAGGGCAACGCGGCCTGTGCTATGTACGAGGGCGAGAACAGAATCGAGTGGTCTTGTATTCTTATGGTCGTTCCAGCGGCTTTTGTGTTGATCCGATTGAGAAGAAACCGCTTAACCACTTCTATCCGGGAACCTCTGTACTGTCCTTTGGGACGGCGGGTTGTAATCTTGCCTGTAAGTTTTGCCAAAATTGGGACATGAGTAAATCCCGACAGATGGACACCCTCGCTGACACCGCCATGCCGGAAACCCTGGCATCCGCCGCTGCCCACTTGGGCTGTAACAGTGTCGCTTTCACGTACAATGACCCGGTCATTTTTCTGGAATATGCCATGGACACTGCCCAGGCCTGTGCAGAGCAGGGCATTAATGCGGTGGCTGTGACTGCCGGATACATTTGTGACGCACCGCGAGAAGCTTTCTTTCGTCATATCCAGGCTGTGAATGTGGATCTTAAAGCCTTTTCGCAACGATTTTATAAACACATATGCGGAGCCCAGTTGGATGCTGTGCTGGATACACTGAAATATCTGAAGCATGAAACCGACTGCTGGATGGAGATCACCACCTTATTGATTCCGGATGAAAACGACAGCGATGATGAATTGGAACAAATGACCCAGTGGCTTTATGACAACCTGGGGCCGAATGTCCCTCTGCATTTCAGTGCGTTTCATCCTGATTGGAAGATGCGGGATAAACCTCATACGCCAGCCAGCACCCTCACTCGTGCCAGACGCATCGCTTTGGCCGCAGGGTTGAATTACGTTTACACGGGAAATGTGCATGATGCTATTGGCAGCAGTACTTATTGTCCGGTGTGCAGTTTGCGGGTGATTGAGCGGGATTGGTATGAATTGGGTTCCTGGCAGTTGGACAGCACAGGCCACTGCTTAAATTGTGGCCACCAGATTCCCGGCTGTTTTCAGGGGGAAGCAGGCAATTGGGGCGCGAAGCGATTGCCCGTTCGATTGGCTGACTATCGTGATAGGCAACGGCCCTGAGCGAAAAAATTTAATGTTCTTGTAGGGAACTTCTGGTCTACTATTACTTCCAATGCTCCGCCAGGAAATCCCTGAATAAGTCTGATTTGTTATCCGCTGAACTAACGCGGATTTATTCAGGGGTTCCCAAGTAGCTTTTTTCAATATCAAGGAATGTATATGAAGACCTCTCGTTCACTTCTTCCAGCCTCATTGGCTGTGGCTTCTATGGCTCTTTCTTCATCTGTTTTTGCAGCGCCATTACAACCAATCCCGCAAGAATCCGGGTTTGGTGGATCGCTGATTCTGGGGCTGTCGGGAACCTCGTATTCAAGCAACATGGTAGCCGGTCCTAACGGGGACTTGGGCAACGCCTCTATCAGCAGCCTGGACAGCGGCCCAGACTCAGAAGGGGAACTATCACCTTTTCTGACAGGTGAAGTGGCTTATACCTTTGGTAAATCAAGAACCCAGTTGTTCTTGGGGAATGCGTTGGAAGATTTAGTGCGATATGACCTGGCATTCCAGGCCGGAGTTCGACAGGAGTTAGCAGACAAAAGCATTGTTTACGGTGCGTTTCTGTTCTCCGCCATACCGACTGAGGTCTATGCCGACCCTTATCAGACCGGAACTGATCGTGACGAAACGGATCGTGAATCGACAGGTGGTCGAATTGGCTGGCAAGGTATTATGGGGTCTGGTTTAGGTATCGAGCTAAGCCATCGTTCCATTGAGCTGGATGATGAAGAGTCCGGTCAGGCGATGGTTGATCAAACCATCCTCTCAACTGACGAACAGGCGTTACTGAATCGCGAAGGCGATCAAAACTCCATTACTTTAAGCTACAAAATGAACATCGACCGGGGCCAGTTTCTGGTACCAGAACTGAGCTTCCATGATTTTGATCTGGACGGTGAAGCCATGGCGCGTCAGCGTTATGGCCTGACGACGACCTACTTCCTGCACACTCCTGCGTACTCCTGGGTTGTATCTGTGTTCTATGCTCATACTGAACACGAAGAAGAGAACCCGATTTATGGTATTACAGAAGAGTCGGATTCCTTCGGTGGTAGCGTGGTCGGAACCTATCATAACCTCTTCGGTTGGCAGGACTTTTCTGCGATTGGCTCCGTGGCCTATGGCGAAACCGATTCAGACATCAATTTCTATGATGCAGATGTGGTGACTGGCTCTGTTGGGATCTTGTATCGTTTCTAACGGCGCTGATGAAGTAATTATCCATCGACACAAAAAAGCCGATCGTTGTGATCGGCTTTTTTATAGGGTTAGTTAATGGTTCGGGACCACTCGCCGTCCTGGAAACAAAACTCGTATCGGCCGCTGGAAGTATGGCCTTTGTTGTCGGCAACACTGATGGCTGCATCACGACAGGTCTTGTCTTGTTTGCTGGTTTGATTCAGCGGGACAATCGTACCGGTCACGCCCAGGTGATGCATGCTCCAGCTTACCGGGAAACCGTCTTCGCCATCGTTCAACACTTCGGTTAATTGCAGGTTAAGGGCGTCCCAGTCTTTTTGTTTAAAGCGAGCCAGCGGGGATTGCTTGATTTTCCACAACCCGTCCAACTTACAGACATCGAAATTAAAGAACATTTTTTTATCGCCTTTGCCTTTCAATGAAAAGCGGGTTTGGCGGCAGGTGATGCCATCCTGCTTAAAGGTAACGCTTGGGCGAACGATGCCTTGCAGACTGCTTTCTTCTGATTTCCAAAGCGCCTTTTCCTGATCGCTTAAGGTATTTAATTGCTTTCCTACGAATTGCTTGAACGAAACCGCCTCGGTGTCTGAAAACTCAGAAATGACAGTGTTGGCCAGAAAACTCAGATTACCCGCATGGCTGGTAGCGGCGACGCTGAGCAAGCAAGCAGAAATAAGCAGTTTGGATCGCATGTTGATCTCCCTAAAAGCGACGGTGCATGTTCGTTTGTATGTCAGTGCGTTGATATGACGCGCATTCAGTGTAAGACGCATACAAAATATAGGTTAACTGATTCTATAGTGTATGGCCGAAGATGTGGACTCTCTCTGACAAAAAAGTCCAGAGAACACTACTGACATTTGCTGACACTGGCACGCAGTAAAGTTGTTGCCAGTGGTTACAGCGACAGCTTCACTGCGACAGCGTTCACTGTGACCACCCACAAACATTCAAAGGAGAAAGATAATGTCACAAGCAATGAAAGAAGCCATCGAAGTTTGCATGTTTAAATTGGTAGAAGGCACGGAAAGGGATCACTTTATGCGCTCCAATACGGAAGTGGATCAATGGCTGAAAACCCAGGATGGTTTCATGTTCCGATGCTTATCTGAAAAAGAGGACGGAACCTGGATCGACATCGTACACTGGGCCTCAATGGACGCAGCACATAAAGCCGGAGATGTCTTTATCAACACATTTAAAGACGCGGATTTCATGCGTGCCATTGACCCGAACACGGTCAACATGAATCATGGCAATGTTGAATTAGCCTATCCTGCCGAGATGTAGTGGTGTGATATCGTCGTGTGCGCTTTATTATGAACATACAAACAGAGCGCACATGGCGAACCACCCGGTTATGTCTCGACATCCAAACAAATTACTATGAATAATGAATAAAGCGGAACGACTCTTTCATCTCACTACCTTGCTCAAAGCCCGTCGAACGGCGGTTACCGCTGAAGCATTAGCGGAAAAGCTGGGCGTGTCGGTACGTACCGTCTACCGGGACATTCAAGCCTTGTCGGTATCGGGGGTGGCCATCGAGGGTGAGGCAGGCATAGGGTATCGCCTGAAGCCGGGCTATGAAGTGCCACCACTGATGTTCAACAACGATGAGCTACAGGCGTTGTTGGTGGGAATTCGTATGGTGAAAGCCTTTACTGATCCGGCACTGGGGGATGCGGCCACACAGGCCGAAGATAAAATACTGTCGGTGTTGCCCGAGCATCTCAAGCGACGAGCCGAACAGCAACCCTATTGCGTGCCCGTGTTAGAACGCGATGATGCCCTCAGACAGAGACACTTGGAAATTCGCCTGGCCTGTGAAGCTCATAAAAAGGTGAACATTGATTATGTGGATGAGCAAGGCCGATCCAGTGAACGGATTATCTGGCCATTAGGCCTGATCAGTTGGGGGGATCGCTGGACGCTGGTGGCCTGGTGCGAGTTACGAAACGACTATCGACACTTCCGGTTTGATCGCATACAAGCCCTGTGTGAAACCGGCGACTGTTTCCAGCCGACGGATCACATCAGTCTGAACCACTTTCTTTCGACGGTGGTTATCTAGTTAGTAGCCTAGCGCGCGGCCAAGTGTTGCCATTTCAGCATGTTTTCCACCGCTGACAGTATGCTGTCTTTTGCCGGAATGAAATGAATGCCCAACTCCTGTTTTATCTTGCTGTTGTCATAGCGCATGGTCTTACCCATGTTGGTTCGCATGTAAGTGCCCACGCCTTTAGGTTGAGTATAAGACAGGACTTTCATGATTTTGGTCCCCCAAGAGTGCGCCATATTGATCTTGGGCAAACGATAGTTCTGGTATCCGCTGTCTCTTAGGAATTGCACCATTTCTATCATGGTCATGGACTCGTTGGCACAGAGATAACGGCCAGACGCCTCGGGAGTATTCATGGCCAGAAGATGTGCTTTGGCGACGTCTCTGACATCCACAAATCCCCAGTTGACGGTCATCAGTGTGGGATACAAACCTTTCATGATGTCCCGAATAATTTGGTTGGAGGTATTCAGAGCGGGTCCATGTGACGGGCCGATCACAATAAACGGATTGATGGCCACCATATCAAAGCCTAAATCCGGGGTTTTCATGAACTGCCAGGCAGCTTGTTCG
>JBFHTA010000120.1:0-11651 GCA_041590855.1 Pseudomonadales bacterium | reverse complement strand
TTTTAAAGGCATGGCGATTCTCTGAGGTTCTCTTAAAACCTCAATAATAGACAATCTATTAATCTCTGTCATTAACCACCTCTTAACTTTCAAGGGATACGATTTCAAAACAAATCCTGTTGTGGGCTAACCAAGTTAACTGTATCGCCAATTTTGATTTCACCCGTTTTTATCACCTTACAGCACAATCCTCCATGGCCCATCATCGCGGCTATCCCGCCCTTACCCAGCGCAACTTCCATACGTTGACATGGGTGACATAAAGCACCTGCTTCAAATACAGCATCGCCAATCTGAAATTGCTGATATCGCAAGGCCGACAGGTTGATGTTCTTCACCACCAAATTGCGCCTTAAAGTGTTCGGATACACATGCTTGCCTCCCAAATAATGGGAGATCATATCTATGTATTCCTGACTAATGAGAGTGACTTGTCGACCGGAACCCGGCGTCTTCTTTAGTTTGTGATCACCTTCAAGCCCCAAATCTTGATGAGCGATTGCTGAAGTCAATTCACGCATTACGGCTTTACGCTCAGGACGCACGCCAATCCATGTGAGCTCACCTGGTGGTAGGGATTTAATAAACCGAGAAAAAAGGCGTTGCTGGCTGTTCATGTTGGGATAGATTTAAAATTGTTTTAAGGAGCTTTATATACTGATCAGTATAGGAAATGAATGACAAGAAAATCTCAGTTATTATCGAGCACAAAAAACCGGCGCCTCTTTCGAGTGCCGGTTTTTTATTCAGTCAGATTTTGTTTTCAGTAGAAGCCGATCAGTTCAGTGAGCTACATAAGTTGGTTTAAGCCAGTCTTAAATCCGCTCTGTCGTCATTGATCTTTTGTGCGTTTGAATCAGCCCTTTACAAGGCCTCAAAATCTAACCTTTATATCAGAGCCTCACTCACTTCACTGTAGCTTGCAGAAAAGTAGTAAGGCTCTTAAAGCTTTTCAGCTTCAGACGTCAGTCTCCCGACGTCTGACTCCAATCAAATCGTCTTAGCCAACGATTTTAACTGGTTGCGCTTCAACAGCTAGATCTTCAGAAGGTGGCGCGAAGCTCGTTAGGTTAATACCTTCAACCGCTTGCTTGTACTCTTCTAGAGTTGGGAAACGACCAAGGATAGTTGAAAGAACAACCATTGGCGTAGAACCTAGTAGAGACTCACCTTTCTTCTCAGCAGTATCTTCTACAACACGGCCTTGGAACAAACGAGTAGATGTTGCTAGTACAGTGTCACCAGGAGCAGCTTTCTCTTGGTTACCCATACATAGGTTACATCCTGGGCGCTCTAGATAAAGGATGTTTTCGTAAGAAGTACGTGCCGCTTCTTTCGGGTTCTCGTCGTCGAACGTGAAGCCAGCGTATTTCGCTAGGATGTCCCAGTCGCCTTCTGCTTTAAGCTCGTCAACGATGTTGTATGTTGGTGGAGCAACAACTAGAGGAGCTTTGAACGTGATAGGACCATTCTTCTCAAGGTTACGAAGCATAGCAGCGATGATCTGCATGTCGCCTTTGTGAACCATACAAGAACCAACGAAGCCTAGGTTAACTTCACGGCCATTGTAGTAAGAAGTCGGACGGATCACATCGTGCGTGTAACGCTTAGAGATGTCTTCGTTGTTTACGTCTGGGTCAGCGATCATTGGCTCTTCGATCGCGTCCAGGTCAACAACCAACTCTGCGTAGTACTTAGCGTTGTCGTCTGGAGCAAGCGCAGGTGCTTCACCAGATTTAACTTCAGCAATACGCTTGTCAGCTAGACCGATCAGCTTCTGCAGCATGCCAGCTTCGTTGTCCATACCTTTGTTGATCATGATCTGGATACGAGACTTAGCAAGCTCTAGAGACTTGATTAGTGTTTCGTCAGTAGAGATACAGATAGAAGCTTTCGCTTTCATTTCTGCAGTCCAGTCAGTGAAGGTGAACGCTTGGTCAGCTAGAAGAGTACCGATTTGTACTTCGATTACACGACCTTGGAAAACGTTTTCGCCGTTGAACTTCTTAAGCATTTGGGCTTGAGTCGCGTGTACGATGTCACGGAAGTCCATGTGAGGCTTCATAGCACCTTTAAAGGTAACTTTTACAGACTCAGGGATTGGCATTGCTGCTTCACCAGTAGCCAATGCGATTGCAACCGTACCAGAGTCAGCACCGAACGCTACACCCTTAGACATACGCGTATGAGAGTCACCACCAATGATGATTGCACGGTCATCTACAGTGATGTCGTTCAATACTTTGTGGATTACGTCAGTCATTGAGTGGTAAACGCCTTTCGGGTCACGTGCAGTGATTACGCCGAATGCGTTCATGAATGCCATTAGCTTAGGCGTGTTTGCCTTAGCTTTGTTGTCCCATACAGATGCAGTGTGACAACCAGATTGGAACGCACCATCAACACTTGGAGAAATAGTAGAAGCAGCCATGGCTTCCAATTCCTGACACGTCATAGGACCAGTAGTGTCCTGAGAACCTACGATGTTCACTTTAACGCGAACGTCAGAACCAGTGTGAAGTGGCGTCTTAGAAGTAACACCAACAGCGTTGCGGTTGAAGATCTTTTCAACAGCTGTTAGGCCTTGGCCTTCGTGAGAGATTTCTTTAGAAGCAGCGTAAACAACTGGCGCTTCAACACCTAGTGTTTCAGCAGCAAACGTTTGTAGCTTCTTACCGAAAGTCACAGCGTAAGAACCGCCCGCTTTCATGAATTCAACTTTTTGAGGCGTGAACGCATCAGAAATATCAACCAGCTCTTTGTCACCGTTGTAAAGCTTCTTAGCTTTAGTGTCGATGGTTAGAACCGTACCAGTCGCAACAGAGTATGCTTCTTCAAGTACTGGATCGCCGTTTTCATCACGAACGATTTCACCGTTCTCATCCGTTTTCTTAACCCAGTTTTTAAGGTCAAGACCGATACCACCGGTTACACCAACTGTAGTTAGGAAGATAGGCGCGATACCGTTTGTACCCGCAACAATTGGACGATTGTTTACGAATGGAATGTATGGAGACGTTTTCTCACCCGCCCAAAGTGCAACGTTGTTAACACCGGACATACGAGAGGAACCAACACCCATGGTGCCTTTTTCAGCGATTAGCATCACTTTAGCGTTAGGGTGCTTTTCTTTAAGAGCAACGATCTCTTGTTGCGCTTCAGGAGAAATCATGCACTGGCCGTGCAATTCACGGTCTGCACGTGAGTGAGACTGGTTACCAGGAGAAAGAAGGTCAGTCGAGATATCACCTTCTGCAGCAATGTAGGTAACCACTTCAATTTTCTCTGGAATATCGTCAAGCTTTGTGAAGAACTCAGCTTTTGCGTAGCTTTCCAGGATGTCTTTAGCGATTTCGTTGCCAGCTTTGAACGCGTCTGCAAGACGAGTGGTGTCCGCGTCGTATAGGAATACTTGAGACTTAAGAACTTCACCAGCCGCTTTAGCCTGTGCGTGGTCAGAAAGAGCGATATCTAGCAGAGCTTCAACAGAAGGACCACCTTTCATGTGAGATAATTGCTCAAGAGCGAACTCAGGAGAGATTTCTGCAACAGTTTCTTTACCTAGAACGATGTCTTTTAGGAAAGCTGCTTTAACGCCAGCCGCTGGCGTAGTACCAGGCAGAGTGTTGTAGATGAAGAAGTTAAGAGACGCTTCGCGCTCAGCATTGCCAGTATCTTTGATCTGGGCAATGATCTCAGATAGCAATTCCGCGCTATCGATTGGTTTCGGGTTTAGGCCAAGATCCGCTTTACGAACCTCAATCTCTGCTAGGTATTCTGAATACAAGCTCATGTGAATATCTCACTCAGTATCAAGTTATTCCGTGACCATTATGTTTTTCCGGTCACTGGCCAGGAGCACACGGGCGCCCCTACAAAAAATTTCGGCCGAATTATAGGTTAGGTGCCCCCATAAATTAAAGGCAGGCCTAGGTATTTTTAGCTATAAATGAGGGAAATCTTGATTATATCCGCTATTCATTTCATGAATGTAGGTAAAAATGTACAAAGAAAGGGCACGAATATCCGATGACTTCTAATTTGCACTATTCTGGGGTTTCTTTACCGCTCACCATTTTCTTATCACCAAAGAGGGTTCGCCTCTGTCTGACAATGGATTAATTTGTTAGAATCGCGCCCGTTTTTTAACCAAGCACTTTACAGAGCACATGTCATAGAACATATGATGCGAAACGAAAAAGTGCTTACTTCCTGAACCAAATAAACAAGTAACGCTTTAGGCCGTCAAACCTTGATGGTTTGCTTGTGACAAGGGCACAGAATGTTCTCTCTGATTAATAGATATACTCCTGCTAATGCAAAGAACGATTTCCTTTCAGGATTAACCGTTTCTCTTGCACTTGTTCCGGAAGCGGTGGCTTTCGCATTTGTTGCTGGTGTAGAACCTCTGGTAGGTTTATACGCTGCTTTCTTCGTTGGTTTAATCACCGCTGTGTTCGGTGGTCGTCCTGGTATGATTTCCGGTGCAACCGGTGCGTTGGCCGTGGTAATGGTGTCACTGGTAAGCCAGCATGGTGTTGAATACCTGTTTGCAACCGTGGTGCTAATGGGCATCATTCAGATTGCCGCAGGGATATTCAAGCTCGGCAAGTTCATTCGCATGGTCCCCCACCCTGTTATGCTGGGGTTTGTAAACGGTCTGGCCATTGTGATCTTTCTGGCTCAGTTAGGCCAATTTCAGGTTGAAAACCCGTCCACAGGCGATATGCAGTGGATGGAAGGCAGCATGCTTTACATGATGCTTGGTCTGATTGCTGTCACCATGTTCATCATCCATTTTTTACCTAAGATTACCACTGCGATTCCTTCTTCGTTGGCTGCCATTATTGTGGTTTCCCTGGCGGTCATCGGCTTTGACCTGAATACCAAAACAGTGGGTGATGTGGCCTCCATTGGTGGCGGCCTGCCTGAGTTCCACATCCCTATGGTGCCGCTGAATCTAGAGACCCTATACATCATTCTTCCTTACGCATTTATCCTGGCTGCCATTGGTTTAATCGAGAGCCTGTTAACCCTTAGTCTGATTGACGAGTTAACTGAAACTCGTGGCCGAGGTAATAAAGAATGTATTGCCCAGGGCGCAGCCAACGTAACTACGGGCTTCTTTGGTGGTATGGGCGGTTGTGCCATGATCGGCCAAAGCATGATTAACGTGAACTCCGGTGGGCGTGGTCGCTTGTCCGGCATCACTGGCGCCGTCTTCCTATTGCTTTATGTATTGGTCGCTTCTGACTTAATTGAACAAATCCCGGTCGCGGCGTTGGTTGGTGTCATGTTTATGGTTGTTATCGGCACCTTTGAATGGTCCAGCTTCCGAATCATGAAGAAGATTCCTAAGCAAGATGCCTTCGTACTTGTGCTGGTATCGGGTGTTACGGTAGCAACCGACTTGGCCATTGCAGTAATTGTGGGTGTGATTGTGTCTGCGCTGGTATTTGCCTGGGAGCACGCTAAACACATTAATGTGGTTGCAGAAGATCAAGGTGAAAGCCGCATTTATAAACTGCATGGCCCATTGTTCTTTGGTTCTGTAGCTAACTTTCTGGAGTTATTTGATCCATCAACAGACCCGGACGATGTCATTATCGACTTCCAACACTCGCGCGTGTCCGATCACTCAGGCATTGAAGCCTTGGATACTCTGGCTGAACGCTATATCAAAGCAGGAAAAACCTTACACCTTCGCCACCTGAGCCCAGAGTGTAAGATTCTGTTGGAAAAGGCCGGAGACTTAGTAGAAGCCAATGTGATGGAAGACCCTAACTATCACGTAGCCTCAGACAAGCTGGCTTAATTCCTCGTTAGGCATCCAACAGCGTTAGCAAGGAGTTAACTCCTTGCTAATCCCCTCTTTTATTCTTGAATCACTATCGGGCACCAGCACCGCCTTTGCGAACCAGGTAAAAGTTCATAATCGCACGATAGGCCTGGGTTTGCTTGAAATGAGCAAGTCGCTGATCAAATTCATCCACCTGCTCTACAAACGGATGAGCACGACTAAAAGCTATATATACTTTACCTTGCGTGACCGATGCCCTGGACGCACTGACCCCCTTAATCCCCAGCGTTTTTAAAACGTATAGGCCAACCATACGATTGGCCATCACCAGATCAACATCCCCAGAGAGCAACATCTGAAAGTTCTCTTCCATGGAGCCAGCGGGGACGCGCTTAAATAAGACACTGTCTGTAAACGCACGAGAATACACATATCCGGACTGCACCCCTACCCTTAGCCCGCTTAATGAATTCAAGCCCTCATAAAGAAACGGCTCGCTTGAAAACGCAAAAAGGGTACTTTCTGCGGAAGACAAGTGCGTTTCCGGAAACCTCATAGACAGTTCACGCTCTGGTGTTATTTTTACATCCAACAAGGCTGCCGCCTGCCCCGAGACCACCATATCCACGGCTTTTTTCCAAGGTAAAAACCGAAGTTCTGGTTCATAGCCCATTTGCTGAAAAATTCGCCTGGAGACATCCCAATCAAAGCCTTTGGCTTGTCCGTCTTCTTCAAAGACATACGGCGGCCAGGTTTCCGTCACAATCAGAATGGGCTCTGAAGCCCGAGTGTGTGAACTGATTGAGAGCACCGCAGCTGTAATAACAACAAGGGAAAATACTGATAAAAGGACCGACCAATCTTCTAAGTATCGATTAATAACCAATCACCTCTCGTGTTTGTATCCATCAAAGAGATAGTAGAACAGCTTAAGCTCTCTATATAGTGTAGTTACTATGTGCTTAGAAAGCAGAACAGACGGGAGTATAGAAAGTAGAAAGGAATAGAAGGATTACAAAGGAATAAAAAAGATCAGATAAGGAACCCGAAAAGAAAGACCAAGAAATGAACCCAGTATCCAGAGATACTGAGTTCATACGGCGATCACAGAGACTGTAAACCGCTTTTTAACAAGCGGCCATTGTGCTCGGCCAGTTTGAGATAGAAATTAATATCTAATGTCTCACCCATTTGATATTCAAATATATTTTTAGCCAACATTGGCATTACAGCCAGACTGATCATGTTGATACCGATCATGTCTGCATCCAAAGCCCCGTCGATTTTGCCTTTTTTCTGAAGCTTAGTAATCATTCGATAAAACGACTGGCGCATCGGGTCCACTACGTTATCAAGGATAAACTTACGACTTGGCCCTTGCCCCATCGTCAGAGTACGCATCATCAGGATCGGGAACTGATAATCCGGCAACATCGTTTCATAGTAAACCTTAAAGAACGACTCCAGGCTGGTCACATCGTCCGAATCCTGCAGTAACTGAATACGCTCAGAGATCGGGATAAACTGCGTACGAATCAATTCTTGATACAACCCCTCTTTACTACCGAAATAGTAACGAATCATGGCAATACTGGTGTCAGCTTGCGCCGCGATCTTACGCGTCGACACCTTTTCATAACTTTCTTCCAAAAAGCATTTCTTTGCAGCCAGCAACAGTCGCTCTCGGACAGACGACTGGCCTTCCGTATTTGACGGACGACCAACTCCTGATTTAGACATCTTAAATCCACCCACAATTTTTCTTAAGAACCCCTTGTACGCAAATCCCGTTGTTGTAATGTTTAATAATGGGATCGCAATAAAAACAAAGGTGTATTTTAGTACGCTGAAAATTTAATTAAACAAGCGTTCAATAAAAAATCACGACTATATTAAAAGCTGTCCGACTAAACAAGTTTGAAAAAGTTTCGTAATATTTTGTAATTACTGTGTGCTTTTGTAGTTCCCTCTGGCTCCCCCGAATACCGCAGCTTATGATTGAGCAATTAATAAGATTTAATTGTGTATTTGCGCCACTCCTGACCCATTACGACATCGTTTGTCGACTGTGATCAACGTCACAGTGACACAGGTTTTTACCGCTATACTGCGAAAAAAATAACAATAAAAAAGGCCGACTATGAATCTTTCCAGACCACTTATCGCGCTGGTTATGACAAGCCAATTACCCTTTGCAAACGCAGAGCTGATACCCATTGACGACGTAATGCTGTCTGAATACTCAGGACAAGCCTTTATCACCATTGATAACTATAACGTGACTCAGACGACGGCTGGCTTCAGCGGAGCACCAGAAGAAGTCGATACCGAATTTTATCGTGTTAACCTGGGCGCCGAGATGGAAACCCACCTTTCCATCGACAATCTGGAACTGGGGAAATTTGACCGATACGAAAACGGTGAGCCCTGCCCCTCCACCGGTTGCGATCCTAGTCGCATGAAAGAACTGAACGATGCAGACGTCAGTATTCGGGACTTTGCCCTCGGCCATTACGTTAAAGAAGACGACGGCTCGGTAACCAGCCATCCGTTCAAAACCGTTAATCCATTCTTTGAGTTTGCCTTTGAGAACAATCCGGACGGCACTCGCGAAGTTGTTGGTTTCCGTTTGGGCTTCGAACAAGCAGGCGGGATACTATCCGGCGACATCGAGAGCATGACGGGTAATATTGACGTACTGATCAAAGGAACTGAGTGGGTGTTTGGTTTTATCCCGGTTCAGGTGGAAGGTCAAGCCTACCTTCAGTATGGTGAAGAAGGCGATCAAAACGGCGAGAACAGCGGGAGCTATGACCCGATTCGTGCTGATTTTATTGGTATCCTGGATGGCGATAAAATTGGGGTTGGTCTGATTCCTGGCACAGGTAGCTTACTGGAAATTTCACCAGAAGACTGTCGAACCTCCACCGGAACAGACACCTGCCAACCTCTAAGTAAATTCCAATCTATGGAAGTCGGTAAAGCCAGTGACACTGGCATGGTAAACAACTTCTTTATTTCTTCCCAAACCAAGGACATCGCCTGGGCCATTGATCCGAACGGCAACCTTAACCCTTCTTACGGCAATAACATCAAAACAGGCAATAAGACGATGGTGGTTGATGAAAACTTCACCCAGACCTTCCTGGGCGGCTTTATTAACATTCCTTCTGGGGGGCTTGAATTAACCCCACACGAAACAGTTGAAGGTCTTCCAAGAGTACCAACACGCTATACCGATGCAGCACTAGGGCTTTTCTAAGCCCTGGTTTGCTCTTAAGCCACATCACCCTAATCCGGGTTCTCTGCAACCTGTATCAGGAAATTCAGGTGACGTGGCTGTTATCTATCTACAAATCTAAGCACTCTTCAATCAAAGTAAACTGCACACTAAAGCCGCTTCCTGAAATCCCTCGGCATCCGAATTTCAAACCGGGTGTATTCACCCTGTGTTGAACGGCACTTAATGGTTCCGAACAGAGCCTGCGTTACTATGTTATAGGCGATGTGCAACCCTAACCCCGCCGTACCACTCATTCGGGATGAGGTAACAAAAGGATCAAAGATGTGTTCAAGCATAGTTTGATCAATGCCCTTACCATCATCCTCTACTTGAATGATCAACTGATCATTCTGCTGGCAGGCAATGATACGAACCTCTCCTGGCATATCGCTTTCATACCCATGCTGAAATGCGTTATTAACCAGAATTTCCAATAATGTGGTTAGCTTTCCTAAATCAAGAAACGCATTGATTTCCGACTCGCACCTCACCACACAATGACGTTTTAGGGAGACACTCAAATTCAAATGCTCGGGCAGCTGAGTCAGGTATGCCTTCATGCCTACATCTGTCCAGGCCTCCGGCTCCGGCTTGACAGACAACATTTTGAAGGTCGACACCAGAGAGGAAGCCTTGTTGAGGTTGCGTACAATCAAGCCTAAAGACTCGGTACTGGCAAAAATAAGGTTTTGAAAGTCTGCCGTAGATAGACGACCTGCGGAGTAATTTTGATTCACCTTGGCCATTTGCTCTTCCAGGAAGCTAACCGAGGTTAACGCCACACCCAACGGGGTATTCATTTCATGAGCAACCCCGGCAACCAACTCCCCTAACGATGCCATTTTTCGCGCTTCAATTAAGTCTTTCTGGTTTTCAGACAACTGTGACACCATCTGATTAAAATTCAGCGCCAACTCACGCATTTCGTCCCGAGTGGTTTCCGGCATGTAACTGTCTAACTGCCCATTGGCCACAGCGCGTGACTGCTTTACGAAAGTGCGCAAGGTTTGATGTACCGACAAATACATGCCGCCGTAAAGGAAAATGATCACCAATAGCAATAAACCGGTTAACACCGCAAAGCCAATCAGTTTATAGCTTTCCTGATCAACCCTGAGCACCAGTTGCTGACTGACGATATCAATTAGCGTATCGACAAAAAGATACATCTCACCATGGATGCCCGACATCTGTTGATAGTAGTCTTGCCACAACAAGGTTCGTTTATCGGCTTCAATGATTTCGTTGTAAAGTAAATCCCGGCCTGAAAGTACACCACTGATCACCTTGTCCACACCACGCTGTAATGGCAAATGAAACAGACGATTCTCTGATACCGCATACCCCAGGTTATTACTCAACAAGTGGAAGCTGTCGGTCAGATCGTCATAAATTTCATCCAGTTCCAGATAAGTGTCATGATCAATGCTTAATTGATTCAGCGCATAAGCCCCATAAGCGCGGGCACGCCCCAATTCCCGAAGTGCAATCGGCATGTCATCCGATAACATGTTGATCAATAGGAAGGTATGTAAATTCGGATCATGTACCAGCTTGGTCCGATACCCAATCACATCCACCAACACCTGAATGGTACGGACAAAACTGTCGTAATATTTGAACTGAATATGAGGCCCGCCCTGGGCACCCGAGGAATAACTGTTTAATTGCTTCCAACTGACATGCACTTGCTTGAACTGATGATCAATCTCATTATCGGCAAACTCATCGACCAACGCTTTTAAATCAAGAATCTTTTGCTCCACCTCAGCCCGCTGAGTATCTAACTGGGTACGGATGGAATCCAAATCATTCACTCGCAAGATAATCGAACGATCCCTGTACTCCGACGCCTGCTCAATGAGCTTAAAAGCTCTCGACAGCATCACCAGCCCTTGCTGTTCGACTTTGGTTATCGCCAGATTTCGCTGAATTTCGGCTATCAATCCATACCCAAGCAAAACAACCGGTAGCAAGAACACAGCACTGATCAGCGTGAATTTTTGAATATAGGAAAGGTGATCCATTAACCTGCGAGCAGGATAAAACATAACCTGGAATAATGATCTCTTTGGCGGAGACGACATTTATCAGTCCTTGAACAACAATACTTCTTAGATTTCAGCGCTTTAGTTAACGCCAGCTTACCCTTTAGCGATGAGCATTATAATGCCTAAGCCTCTTTATTAAGAGAGGCCTTACCAAAAAATCCGAACACCCCCACAAGAAAAGAAATGAACTAAGATTAGGTACAAGAAAAGCGAGACCGCAGGACTGAACATCAATGCTGATCCGAATAGAGAATACACCAAAGGATGTCAGTGAAGAGGAAATAATGGCGCTATTCAATCACAGCCCCAGAGTTGAACTTATAACCTTTCAACGCGACAGCAGTGAAAAAGCGGCTCTTACTGTCTGGGTCAGACTGAATGTCGATTCTCGGGCAGTCCTCAATGGTATTGCTGACTACTTGAACGGCCGCCACCTCAGAGGAAGCAACATCAAGGTTACAGCGCCTCTATTTTTTAATGCCCCCAGAGGCGCTGACACTGAATGACGGCTTCAGTC
>JBFHTA010000119.1:0-11657 GCA_041590855.1 Pseudomonadales bacterium | reverse complement strand
CGGGTGGATTAGTTTTAACGGGTGGATTAGTTTTAAAAGGAGTCTGCCATGGAGTTGGCATTTCTATCGTACATTCTGATGATCTGTGGTGGTCTGATACTGCTGACCTCCCTGGTCGTCTTTGTCAAAATGACCAACTGGATTGTCTGGCTGAAAGGTAACGTGCCTGTTTTGGTGGGCTGCCTGGGTATTTGGTTTGCGATGATTGGTTGGTCTCTAACATCTTATCTTCCTGTCTCCGGCATCCACAGTGTGATGACTGCATCTGTAGTCAAACTGTCCGGGCAAGAGTTCAAATTGGTGATTGATGACGGGGTTTCCACCTATGAGTTAGTTGGCAGTGGCGATCACTTTCAAACACGAACAGAGTTGGTTCAACCGAATGCCTTATGGCATTTACTTGGGTTGCCAATGATGACAGTGCTGGACTCAATGGTGATTGAAACTAATAGGTTTGAGCAATCGGTATTACAGGATCAAAAGGATCGTTGGGAGCGGGAGTTACCGTTCACTGGACGCTTTGATTTACCGGGGTTGGAGCGCCAGGATATTTTATCGCGTCAGATTCCTCTTCGGGACGGTGCTTTATACAGTCTGGTGTTACAGCATAATCGTCTGCAATGGGTTGCTACCAACAAGGCGGCTAAAGAGGCCGTGTTATTCTGATAACCTGAATTTCAGGCATAAAAAAACCAGCACCAGGCTGGTTTTTTTATGGGTTGATTCTGCGATTAAACAGGGAACAACTCAGATAGTTTAGTAGCCAACATGATGTCGCCTTCTGCTTTTAGCTGGCCCATCATGAATGCTTGCATACCGTCAACTTCGCCGCTCATCAGGCCACCAAGCGTTTCAGTGTCCATGATTAGAGTAACAGAAGGGTCGTCAGACTCACCTTCAGCGATTTCAAAGCTACCGCCATTGATAGTTACGAAGAAGTCGTCGCCATCTTCAATGCTGAACTGGAAAACATTTTCCATGCCTGCTGCCGCGTCAGCGTTAAACTTGGACTTCATAGTTTCAATGATTTCTGCAACTGTAGCCATTGATTTTATCCCTTCTCAGTCGGGCTTATGCCCTTGTTAGTGTCTGACCAATAGAGGTCTTGGATAGCGTTTACCCAGCGATTGCCAGGGCAACGAAAGCCGAGATTAAGATGTCTGGCTGTGTGTGTCAAGGATTAATCAAACGACCGTTTGAACTAATTTACCTAATTTATCTTTTCAGTGTAAAGATTTGCTTTGGTGTAATCAGAGCGACTCCGGAATGTCGGTCACTCGGTACCTAAAGTGTCCGCAGGATGAATTTGTCAGGGTTTACATTGTCCTGAACGCAGAGGCACATTATCATCATGGCTTGTTCATATTGAGTTTATAGGAGAAGTAACCTTGGGTTTCTGGAGTGAATACAGTGTTTTTCTGGCGCAGGCGGTTACCGTCGTGTTAGCGATTATCGTAGTTGTGGGGTTCATTGCTGCCGTTGGTCAGAAAAATAAAAAAGAGGGACGAATCGAGATCAAAAAGCTCAATGACAAAATTGAGGATACAAAAGATTTGTTCGAGCATGAGCTGCTGTCGAAAGAAGAGCTGAAAGAAAAGCACAAAGCACTGAAAAAAGAAGAAAAAGAGAAGAAGAAAGCTAAGAAAAAAGAAGCGAAATCACCAGAAACGGTCGAGGCGGTTCGTAAGAAGCGCGTATTTGTTTTGGACTTTGATGGTGACATTAATGCATCTGCAGTGGATTCCATGCGGGAAGAAATTACTGCTGTGCTGACGACTGCAGAACCAAGCGATGAGATTGTGGTGCGCTTGGAAAGCCCGGGTGGCGTTGTTCACGGTTATGGTTTGGCTGCTTCTCAGTTGGATCGTATCCGCAAGAGAGATATTCCTTTGACCGTGTGTGTCGACAAAGTAGCGGCAAGTGGTGGTTATATGATGGCGTGTTTGGCCAACAAGATCATTGCTGCACCTTTTGCGATTGTAGGGTCTATTGGTGTTGTGGCTCAGATTCCGAATATCCATCGCCTGTTAAAGAAAAACGACATCGACGTCGAATTGCATACAGCCGGTGAATACAAGCGCACGTTGACCGTGATTGGTGAGAACACTGATGAAGGTCGTGAGAAATTCAAACAAGATCTGCAAGACACACACGATTTATTTAAATCCCATGTCACTCAGTACCGTCCTGAACTATCAATCGACAAAGTTGCGAATGGCGATATTTGGTATGGTACAGAGGCGTTGAATAATCATCTGATTGATCAGGTGATGACAAGTGACGAGTACTTGATGCATTTAGCGGAAGAGGCGGATGTTTTTGAAGTGTCTTATGAAGTGAAAAAGTCATTTCAGGAAAAACTGGGTATGGCGGCGTCAATGGGGATAACCCGGAGCATTGATAAGCTATTAACCCGCTTTGTAGACAGCAGAACACAGATTCGCTAGATCCTTCGTCGTAAGTCGACAGAATACAAACTCATCGGAAAGGAGACGGGTATGGAAAGTTATCAGGCGTTTGAAGTTACCGAAGAAGCAGACGGTAGTTTTACTCAGGCAGTGGTATCAAAACAGGTTCCTGAATTACAAGACGGGTACGTGTTAGTGAAAGTGGAATATTCTGCGATTAACTATAAGGATGCACTGTCTTCGACCGGCAATAAAGGCGTGACACGTGAGTACCCTCATGTTCCTGGGATTGATGCTTCCGGTGTGGTGCTTGCGTCTTCTTCTGATGAGTTCAGTCAAGGTCAATCTGTTGTTGTGACCGGCCATGATTTGGGTATGAATACAGATGGTGGCTTTGGCGGCGTTATTCATGTTCCTGCGTCCTGGGTTCACCCGTTAGAAGAAAACCTTACTACGAAAGCCGCTGCAATTTTGGGAACGGCGGGTATGACTGCTGCCTTATGCATCGATAAATTGCTGATGACAGGTATTGGCCCCGAGAGTGGTCCTGTACTAGTGACGGGGGCAACCGGTGGTGTTGGGTCTGTAGCTGTGGCGTTGTTATCGAATATGGGGTTTGAGGTGCATGCAGTTTCTGGCAAAGAAGCTCATTACGATGCTCTTAAGGCTTTGGGAGCGTCGGAAGTCTTTGGTCGTGAGGAGTTGGCTGAATCATCCAAGCGCCCTATGTTGAAAGCACGCTGGGCTGGTGCGATTGATACAGTGGGAGGTGTTCCACTGGAGAATATCCTGAAATCTCTGATGCCACAGGGCACTGCTGCAATATGTGGTTTGGTGGCATCACCGTCGTTGTCGATGACGGTCTTTCCGTTCATTTTACGAGGTATCAACTTGGTCGGGGTGGATTCTGCCGAAGTATCATCCTCCAAGAAAGCGGCGATGTGGACTTTTTTGAATGAACATTCAGCGATGTTAACGGCTTATGACGCCTGGGTGACAGAAATTTCCCTGACTCAATTGCCTGAGTATGTCGATAAGATTCTTGGCGGAGGTGTCGCTGGTCGTACTCTGGTGAAAGTGAGTTAACTCCCGATTCGAAAGGAGTTGATCAAGCTGGTTTGAGGGTGGGGCTTCTAATTGATGAAGGCCTGTCGTTGCGAAGCTTACAGTGAGAACGCAATCCATTGGATTGCGTTTTTTTATTTTGACCGTTCAGTTTAATTTGTGCATGTCTTTTGCTTATTTAATCTTAATGAGAATTATTATGGCTATGAAGTAAGGAAACTGGATGAACTTTACAAAACCTATGATCGATTTGGTGCAAGAAATTCGTCGGCGCGTCGAAAGTGAGCACAAACCCAGTATCAAACTGGCCAATCCGGAACTCTTGAATGAATTGATTCCGATCTATCAGGCCAGTGGTGATGCTGTCTTGAAAGCGTTAATGAAGGAGCTTTTCTTCAAGGCGGGAGACGACTGGTTAGCCAAACTGGAGGCTGGTGAGCTATCAAACGATAAATATGTAACCAAAATTTATCGTGGGCAGGTGCAGCTGGTGCCGGTTAAGGGTGACGCTGATAAGGTGCAAGCAACGCCGAAAGCCCAAAAAGTTTACCGTGGGCGAGTGGTTGCTTAGTCTGCTAATTCATAATTGCAGGCACTTTAGTGCCTGCAGAATGGGTAATAAACCCAAAGTTACTTCCATGCTGTCGTCTTTAATGACGTCAATCGCGCCGTAATTTATCCGACATGGCAATTGGTGAAGGGTATCGGCTGATCACTACATAGGTGGAAACCAGGAAGGTTATGATGGCAGTGGCCTGAATGACGTGCGCCGCTTCAATTCCAATCATGCCTGTACCCAGCGCCAGGAAGGCCACCAATAAGGCAAACTCACTGTTTTGTCCGAGTCTGAAACCGACTTCCCAGCCCATTCGAGGGCTTTCTTCCAACTTGAATAATAAGAAACGAAACACTAAGGGTTTGAGTGTAAGGAACAGCGCCGCCAAGATAACCGATGGTAGCCAAACTTCTGGTAGCAGTTCCAGATTGAAACTTGCGCCTAAAGAGAAGAAAAAGAGCACCAGAAAGAAGTCTCTCAGTGGTTTTAGTGTTAATGCGACAAACTGGGCAATTGGTGTCAGTGCCATGGTAACACCGGCAACAAAGGCTCCTATTTCTTGTGACAGCCCGATAAAAGAGGCCAGTTCTGCTAATCCTAAACACCATCCGATGGTGATCAGAAACATGAATTCCTGGATGCGATCAAATCTGAATAGCAGTGGGATGATCAGCCACTTTACTAATGCCCAGGCAACCAGAATAAGTATTGGTAGCATTAAAAGCGGTTGCAGCATCATCCACCAGTCTATGCCGTGACTGGCGGCCTGATTGCTGAGCGACTGAATGGCGATGAGCACCAGGATGGCGATTAAATCCTGTAGTAACAGAAGGCCCGTGACCAGTTCACCAATGTGTTTGTGATGCAGGGCAGTCGTGGGTAATAACTTGATGCCAATGATGGTGCTGGAAAACATCATGGCCAGACCTATGACCATGGCTTCGATATCGGAAAATCCAAATAAGCTGGCGAAGGTGAATCCGGCGAAGGCGAAAATGGCGGAAGAAAAAATAGCAACCAGTGTAGCTTTTCTGAGCATGGTGATCAGCTTGGCGGGTTGCATGTCCAGCCCCAGTAGGTACAGCAGGAATACAATGCCAATATGCGCGAGATCGCTTATCAGGCCAGGGTCGTTGATGGTCCCGAAGCCGTAAGGACCAAGCAGGGCGCCGAGCGCGATATAGGCAATCAGTAACGGTTGGCGACCAAACATCGCCAGCGTTGCCAGAATGGCAGAGCCGGTAAAGATTACGAAGAAGTTAAATGTGATGCTGTGATCCATTACCGCAGACAGGCCCTAGTGCTAGTGTGATTGGTCAATCCTTAGTTGACTATAGCGGTTTTGGCAGGGGATTAAAAACAAAGAACAGGAAATGGCCTATGGAAAGGCAAGAAAAAGGGGAAGCTGAACTTCCCCTTTCCGGATTAACCTAAACGCTTTCTGAACAAAGGCGTTGGGTTGTCGTTAGCTGCCTGATAGGAGTAACGGAAGGTTTCAAAGGCCGTAAGGGCTTCTTCAATGTCTGTGTCTTCACGAACAGCGAAGCTGTCAAAGCCACAACGAGCCATGAAGTGCAGCTGATCTAGTAACACATCGCCGATAGCACGCAACTCGCCAGTGTAGTTCATGCGTTCACGGATCAGGCGAGCGTAAGAGTAGCCGCGACCGTCTGCGAATTTCGGGAAGTTGACGGCAATAAAGGCAACTTCCTGATGAATGTCGTTTAACAGCTCGGCCGGTTGGTCGGATTCAAGCCAAACAGCAACATCTTCACGACTTGCAAGAGCTTCACGGTTATCCAGATAGAACTGAACCGGAAGGATAACCTTGCCTGCTGGGGCTGCGTCACCTTCGGTGATTTCTTTTACCAGTACGAAATCGTCTTCAACGACAGCACGGTTCTTAATTAGCTTTGGCATATACGCGCTCCTTGAATACTTCCATACCGATACGTTGGAAGGTATCGATGAATAGTTCGCCTTCTTGACGGTGCTCGATGTAGATCGTCAGGATTTTATCCAGAACGTTCACAACTTCGTCACGCTTAAAGGATGGGCCAAGGATTTTACCAATGGCGGTGTTGTTCAGCTTGCCAGAATCACCACCAAGTGAGATCTGATAGAATTCCTCACCTTTCTTGTCCACACCAAGAATGCCTATGTTACCTACGTGGTGATGGCCACATGCGTTCATACAACCTGAAATATTCAGATCCAGATCGCCGAGATCATGCAGATAATCCAGGTCGTCAAAACGGCGCATGATTTCATCGGCTACCGGAATAGACTTGGCATTTGCCAGCGCACAGTAGTCACCACCCGGGCAGCAGATCATGTCGGTCAACAGGCCAAGGTTTGGTGTTGCAAAACCGGCTTCTTTCGCGGCTTCCCACACTGCGTACAGGTCAGACTTCTTAACGTCGGCAAGTACAATGTTTTGTTCGTGGGTAGTGCGGGCCTCACCAAAGCTGTATTGATCTGCCAGGTCCGCAATCTTGTCCAACTGAACGTCAGTGACATCACCAGGTGCGTGACCAGGACGTTTAATAGATAGGGTTACAATCGCATAGCCCGGTTTTTTGTGCTCGGCTACGTTGCGTTTTACCCAGTTTGAGAAACCTTTGGATTCAGCCAACTTGGCTTCGAACTCAGGGCACTCATCGCTCAGCGCTTCATAAGCTGGTTCAGTGAAGTAAGACTTCATTTTTTCAAGCAGCTCAGGAGTCAGCTTGCTGTCACTGTCTTTAATGTGTGACCACTCTTCTTCAACAAGTTCAGCAAACTTGGCCGGAGTCAGTGCCTTCACTAAAATCTTGATACGCGCCTTGTATTTGTTAAGGCGGTTACCTTTCTGGTTGTAAACGCGAATGATGGCTTCCAGATAGGTCAGCATATCTTCTGCAGGCAGATACTCACGAATAGTGCTGCCGATGATTGGGGTACGACCCAAGCCGCCACCAACAACAACTCGGAAACCGGTTTCACCTGCGTCGTTCTTCACAAGGTGAAGAGAGATGTCATGCACGTCAGTTGCAGAACGATCTGATTCAGTATTTGCGTTCACTGCAATTTTGAATTTACGCGGCAGGAAAGCAAATTCCGGATGGAAGGTAGACCACTGACGAATGATTTCACAGTACGGGCGAGGATCTTCGATTTCACCAGTACACACACCAGCGAATTGGTCGGTGGTGGTATTACGAATACAGTTGCCAGACGTTTGCACCGCGTGCATTTCCACGTCTGCCAGTTCCTGAAGGATGTCAGGTACGTCCGCCAGTTCAGGCCAGTTGAACTGTAAGTTTTGACGGGTGCTGAAGTGCGCATAGCCCTTGTCGTACTTACGAGCGATCTCCGCCAGCTTACGGATTTGCTTTGACGCCAACATGCCGTATGGCACAGCAACCCGAAGCATCGGCGCCATACGCTGAACGTACAGGCCATTTTGAAGTCGAAGCGGCAAGAACTCTTCTTCACTTAACTTGCCTTCGAAGTAGCGACGGGTTTGGTCGCGGTACTGCTTCACACGGTCTTGAATAATCGCGTGATCGTATTCGTCATAAACGTACATGAGTTAGATTTACTCCCACCGTGCTGGTATTCAGCAAGGCATAATCACAGTCGTATTGATGGTAGTTAGTTCCAGCTCAGCTGGGGATATTTCCGCCAAAGATACTCGAACAAAGACCCTGGGCAAACTACCGTTTTCTTATATGGGGCGCATTCTAAGTTATATGCTGCACGACTCAAAATTCATATTTGAAATAAAGTTCATCGGTTTAATAGATTAACTTTTGGATTTTTATTGGTTTTCTGTATATCAATACCGATGGGCTGGTTGAGGGTTCTTCGGGGTTTTAAGAAAACTGCTCGGGTTCGAAGGTTGTGGTGGTTGTCTTATCTTTGGTGGGGTCTTGATGGGCACGACGCCAGATGCGGTATAGCCAGAAGCCGTTAATCGCTCGCTGACCGGCATGGCAAAGGGTATAGATTTCCAGTGAGCCATAACCGCTTAGATGTATGATCAGCATAACAGGCAACAGGATAAACCATTGAGTGGTGCTGAGTACTTTAAGAACCGCTTTGTTTTGGTGAAGTGCGTAAAGCGATTGTTTGGTCGAGATGCTGAAGGCTTCAAACAGTAATGAAAATACCAGAATAATCAGAGGCCAGTATGCGGCTTCAATCACAGCTTGATCATTAGTTAGTGCATTCAATACGGGTTCTGTTGCGAACAGGAGAACTGGGCTCACAATCAAAATACAGGCAACGGAAAGACTAAGTGTTAAACGATACCACTGATTTGAGGGGGTGGAGTCGCCGTTACCGCTTTGGAATTGCGCGTGAGTACGGCTGATAAACGTGGTTGCCGACATGCCAAAACCAATCACTGGCAAGATTAAAACCAAAGATAGCGTAATGACCAAGTGGGCAGCAGCCAATTGGGTAATGCCACTTTTTGCCACGATTGCCATAAACAGGGCGGTACCCACAGCGAAGATGACTTGTTGAAAAGAGGTTGGCCAGGCCAGATGCCAGCCAATCTTCATGTCATCACGACTCAATGCGGTATTTGGATTGGCGGCGGAGATGTTTGCGGGTACGTTGTTCGGTTTACGAGACAAAGGCTTGACCGTTAGTAGACACAGAAGTCCGGTACCCAGGGACATACTGATTAAAGTTGCCAGGGCTGCTCCATTCAATCCGTATTCCGGAAATCCGAACTTTCCATATACAAGTGCATAACACAATAATCCGGCCAGAATATGGCTGAATAATAAACACACCAGGAACACACGAGGTCGGTTGGCGCCATGCCAGAATCCTCTGAGCGCCATCAATATGGCAATGGGCAGTAGACTCCAGCTTTTAATCCATAAAAATTCAGACGCCATTCGGACGGTCATAGGGTCATCAATCTGGGCAGAAATCATCTCTGTGTGAAAGAAATGGACTAAGGCAATAAATCCAGTGGCAACCAGACTAAGCTGAATTAGCCCAACTTGAGTAAAGCGTTTGGCCGTGGCTGGCGCATCTTCAATGTAGCGCGCAACCTGTGACTGAACGGCAATCGCAAAGCCGGCAAACGCGGAGAGAAAGATAAAGAATATATAGTTTGCAGCGGCATTGGCGGCCAGTGCTTGCTGGCTGTAATGGCCCAGAATCGTGGTTTCCACCAAGCCTAAAATACTCAAGCTGGCCATGCCTAAGGCAATGGGGATAGCCAGTTTTAAAAGGTTCTTGATGGTGGGAGGGCAGAGACGGTTGACCTCTGCATCCACGACGGCGGAATGACTCATTGAGATGTGACTTACTTCTTAAACGTCGCTACTGAACCAGAGGCAAAGCCTCCGGTTCTTTTGTGGATCTAATGGGCTTAGTTGTCGTATGACAATACAGGCGATAACCAGCGTTCCAGTTCTTCTACTGACATGCCTTTACGTTGTGCTAATGACTCTACCTGATCCTTGGCGATCTTACCGGTTCCGAAGTAACGGCTTTCAGGGTGAGAGAAGTACCAACCACTTACCGATGCTGCCGGATACATTGCAAAATGCTCAGTCAATTTGACGCCGGTTTTGGCTTCGGCATCCAATAACTTGAACAAGGTTGCTTTTTCTGTGTGATCCGGGCACGCAGGATAGCCAGGTGCAGGACGAATACCTTGGTAGCGCTCTTTGATCAGCTCTTCGTTGGTGAATTCTTCATCTGTCGCATAGCCCCACAGTTCTTGACGAACATGACGGTGCATGTATTCAGCAAAGGATTCCGCCAGACGGTCGGCCAGAGCTTTTACCATGATGGAATTGTAATCGTCGTTGTTGTCTTCGTAGGATTTGGCCAATTCTTCTGCGCCAATCCCGGCGGTAGTGACGAAACCACCAATGTAATCGTGCTTGCCAGAGGCTTTTGGTGCAACGAAATCAGCCAGGCTTTGGTTTGCCTTACCTTCCGGACGACGGTTTTGTTGGCGAATGTGATGCAAGGTAGTCAACACGTCTCCACTGTCGTCATACACCTCAATGTCGTCTGCATTGACCTGATTCGCGTTCCAGAAACCAACCACAGCGCGCGCTTTAATAAGCTTGTTATCCACGATGTGTTTTAGCATCTTCCGGGCATCGTTATAGAGATTGGTCGCTGCTTCACCGACCACTTCGTCGTTCAGGATTTTCGGGAATTTACCGGCCAAGTCCCAAGAAATGAAGAAAGGGGTCCAATCGATGGTGTCGACCAGTTCTTCCAGAGGGAAATCTTCAAACACCTTCACGCCTGTGAAGCTTGGTGCAGGTGGTGTGTAGTTGTCCCAGTCCAGAGGCGTTGCGTTATCAATTGCTTCTTGATAACTCAAGTCTGCCTGTTTAGGTTTGCGCTTGGCATTGCGCTCACGCACTTTCTGATACTCTTCACGAGTCGAATTAACGAAGTCATTTCTCAGGTCGTCACTCAGTAGTGCAGTTGCTACACCCACACTGCGCGATGCGTCGGCCACATAGCAGGCAAGGTTGCGCGTGTAGTTCTGTTCAATCTTCACCGCTGTATGGGCTTTTGAAGTGGTAGCACCGCCAATCAGAAGCGGAATATCAAAGCCTTGGCGTTCCATCTCTTTGGCAACGTGAACCATTTCATCCAGTGATGGGGTGATTAATCCGCTTAGGCCAATGATGTCTGCGTTGTGTTCTTTGGCGGCTTTCAGAATGGTTTCACAAGGCACCATAACACCCAGGTCAACCACTTCGTAGTTGTTACACTGAAGCACAACGCCCACGATGTTTTTACCGATATCGTGTACGTCGCCTTTTACCGTCGCCATGATGATCTTGCCTTTGGCTTCGGTTTTGTCGCCTTTTTCTTCTTCAATGAACGGAATTAGGTGAGCAACGGCTTGTTTCATTACCCGGGCGCTTTTCACAACTTGAGGTAGGAACATTTTACCTGCGCCAAATAAATCACCCACCACATTCATACCGTCCATTAACGGACCTTCAATAACATGAATAGGGCGCTCGGCATTCTGGCGTGCTTCTTCGGTATCTTCGATGATGTAGGTGGTTAAGCCTTTCACCAAAGCATGCTCGATACGTTTGTTGACGGGTTGTTCGCGCCAGCTTAAGTCTTCTTGCTGTTGCTTTACGCCGTCACCTTTGTATTGGTCTGCAATTTCAAGCAGTCGATCGGTACCGTCGTCTCTGCGGTTTAGGATAACATCTTCAACGCGCTCACGGAGTTCCGCTGGAATTTCCTCATAGACTTCCAGTTGGCCCGCGTTCACGATGCCCATACTCAGGCCTTTCTGAATGGCGTGGTACAAGAAGACCGCATGGATGGCTTCACGTACCGGGTTATTTCCACGGAACGAGAAGGACACGTTACTCACTCCGCCGGAAATCTTGGCGTATGGCAGATTTTTCTTGATGTAATCACAAGCGTTAATGAAATCAACAGCGTAGTTATTGTGCTCATCAATACCGGTGGCTACCGCAAAAATGTTCGGGTCGAAGATGATGTCTTCCGGATTGAAGCCCAGTTTGTTAACTAAAACGTCATACGAGCGTTGGCAGATTTCGTTTTTACGTTGCTCTGTATCGGCCTGGCCAACTTCATCGAACGCCATGACTACTACGGCT
>JBFHTA010000118.1:0-11702 GCA_041590855.1 Pseudomonadales bacterium | reverse complement strand
TCAAGAAGTTCAACGATGTTATAACGTTTTTAAAGTCCCGCCCTTCGGGGCCTTAAGAGAAATGCCTCTTTTTTGTTGCGGCTTTTTGACGTAACCCGTTATGCCTTCAAAGCCGCGCCTCAAATAGACATTTCTCTTATAGGTCTGAGCAGAGAGGGACTTGTTCAGAGGTTCCCTAGAACAGGATCAAGAGGCTTTGGAAATGAGCTGGCCCTGCCATTCAAAGTCCACCGACCACAGCTTTTGCTTGGACTTGTCGTAATTCTCCCACATCTGCGCATAAGAGCCTTCATACGCCGGGTGTTGAACTTCCGGGGCAATCTCCGACAGTGGCAGTAATACAAAGGCGTTTTTGGAGACTTCGTCACGCGGCAGCTGGATACCATCCACCTCCCCGTGTAAATCGTCGTAGGTCAAAATATCGATATCCAAAGTCCGGGCACTGAACTTCTCGGCATCACGACAACGACCATAATCGTCTTCCAAACGCTTTAACCAACGAGACAACTCACCAACAGGCAAATGCGTGTCAAATCGAGCGACTAAGTTGAGAAAATTATCCCCCTCAAAACCGACCGCTTCGCTTTCATAAACGTTAGAAATATCCAGCGTGCCAAAGAAACCCTGTAGCTGATCCAGCGCAGCCGTGACGTGTTGATAACGATTGATATTGGTGCCAATACTGACATACACCGAAGCCATGATTATCCTCGCTTATCCGACTTAGCTCGTGTGATTTCCACCCCGACGGCCGATGCTGCAGGCACAGCATCCGGCTTTGAGATTCGAACGGTGACGCTGTCTGGCTGGTAGCGCGTCAGAATCATCTCCGCTACGGCTTCGGCCAAACGTTCGATTAGCAGGGGTTTAAGCGTTTGAGTGAGTTCAATCACATCCTGACTGACTGCTGCGTAGTTAATCGCATGCACCAAGTCGTCCGACTGCCCCGCCTGAGTCAGATCGGATTGCATTTCAATATCGAAACTTAAAGGTTGCTCGTGTTTACGCTCAAAATCATACACACCTATGATGGCATGTACCTTTAAATCGCGTATGAAGGTTTTATCCATGATTGATACTACTGTCGCCTGCTGAACTATAGCTGTCTGATACAGCCTAAAATCTGGCCGACCAAACGGTGGCCTTTACATTGAAAGGGCGTATGATAACAGAGGATCTCAACAACCGAGACGACTTTTCGCAACCAGACGCACATCATGGATCAACCGCTGCTCTTTTCCCTGCTCTTTGCTCTAGCCGGATACCTGCTTGGGTCATTACCCACAGCCTTGGTAATCAGCACGTTTCAAGGGTTACACGATCCTCGCCAGGCCGGGTCAGGCAACGCCGGTGCGACCAACATGATGCGTTTGTATGGAAAAGGTCTGGCTCTTCTGACTCTGCTGGGGGATGTCTTCAAAGGCTTCCTGATCGTGTGGTGTTACCAACTCTGGCTTGCTGACGGAACCAGTTCACTCAACGACCCCGTCTTAAATGAGCACTCGATCTATTGGGTTACATTGATTGGCATGGCCGTTATTGTGGGCCACATCTACCCTGTGTTCTTTCAGTTTAAAGGAGGGAAAGGAGTCGCCACTATTTTGGGCGTAATGCTTGGAACATCACTGGGGTTGGCACTCTTCACCCTGTTCTGCTGGCTAACAGCGCTCTTTATTACCCGAGTCTCGGCCCATGCTGCATTAATTTCAGCCGTGATCAGCCCAACGGTCGCCTTTATTATCGGCGATGAATACACCCTACTTTGGCTGGCCTGCAGTGCGGTATTGGTATTCAGTCATCGCCAGAACATCAAACAGTTGCTAGCGTCTCGAAAGGGATTTGTAGAATAGCCCGACCACAAGCCAAACGTTTTTCCGTAACGACTTAACTATAAAAGGAGTTAATCGTAAGAATTTAAAAGGAGAGTGAGAAGCTAAATAGCAGGTAAATCCGTCAACGGCCAACGCGCCACTGGTTTCACCGCAAGATCGTCCTGCTGACCGGCCTGCAACCGTTGCAGCCCCGCATAAGCAATCATGGCACCATTATCCGTACAGAACTGCGGACGCGCATAAAACACCTGACCACCCACTTTGGCTAAAGACTGTTCCAGCTTTTCACGCAATCGAGTATTAGCAGATACACCGCCAGCCATGACTAACTGCTTCATGCCAGTTTGTTCCAAGGCCCGACGACATTTAATCGCCAAAGTATCCACCACGGCTTCCTGGAAGGCGTGTGCAATGTCGGCTTTATCCTGATCCGTCAGCTGTCCTTGTTCTTTTTCCAAGGCTTGTACGGTATTTAGTGTGTAGGTTTTCAAACCACTGAAACTGAAATCCAACCCGGGGCGATCCACCATCGGGCGAGGAAACTTAAATCGCCCTTCCGTACCTTGGGCAGCCAGTTTTGCGATGTGCGGACCCCCTGGGTACGGCAAGCCCATCATCTTCGCGGCCTTATCAAAGGCTTCACCCGCCGCATCGTCCAACGACTCGCCCAGTAACTGGTATTGGCCAATCCCCTCTACCTGCACCAATTGGGTGTGACCACCAGACACCAACAAAGCAACAAACGGGAACGCTGGAGGGGTTTCTTCCAACATCGGAGCCAACAAATGCCCCTCCATGTGATGTACCCCCAGCGCAGGAATTCCCCAGGCAAAGGCAATGGCTCGGGCTGTCATGGTACCGACCATTAATGCTCCGACCAAACCCGGCCCTTTGGTGAAGGCAATGGCGTCTATCTGGTCACGCGTGATGTCTGCCCGATCCATGGTCGCCTGTATTAAAGGCAGTAACTTTTTAACATGATCACGAGAGGCAAGCTCAGGCACAACACCGCCGTATTCATTATGCATATCGATTTGACTGTAGAGCGCATCCGCCAACAACCCCTTGTTCGAGTCATAGAGCGCGACACCTGTCTCGTCGCAGGAAGTCTCAATACCGAGTACTAACATAATCACCCCAGCCAGTTCGTATGCAAAATGAATAGAAATAAAAAGGCGGCTAGTTTAATGACTAACTAGCGCCTTGAACAGTCCATCCCAAGGCAAAAACGGACAAAAATTGACCAACCCTCAGACATCCTTATAATGTGCAGATAATTCCAACTAAATAGCTAAATAGGGATTTACTTTTCCTAACATCGCATTTAGAATGTGCGGCCTCACGAATTGACGCTTATTGTCTTTTGATTTGTGTAGGTCAATCGCGAACAAAAGACGAAAGTTATAACTGGTCACACAACAATAGGTAATTATTGATGCCAGCGGTAAAAGTTAAAGAAAACGAACCATTTGACATCGCATTGCGCCGTTTCAAGCGTTCATGCGAAAAAGCGGGCGTTCTTTCTGAAGTACGTCGTCGCGAATTCTACGAAAAGCCAACTTCTGTTCGCAAGCGTAAGCTAGCAGCAGCAGTTAAGCGTCACGCTAAAAAAGTTCAGCGCGAACAGAAGCGTTTCGAGCGCCTCTACTAAGCTTGAACTTGTTGCAGTGACCAGTACAAAAGAAGCTTCGGCTTCTTTTGTTGTTTCTGGCCCACAGAAACTATAAGCTCTTTTACCTCAACTCTTTCCTATACCCTATTTTTATATTGGCGCCAGCTCGGCCAAGGAGACCACGATGTCAGGTGAATTACTGGAAGACAAAATCAAAGCGGCAGTAAAAGACGCAATGCGCAACAAAGACAAAGCACGCCTTACGGTATTACGTGGCGCGCAAGCCGCATTCAAGCAGATTCGGGTAGACGAAGGTTTGGAACGCGATGCCATCATTGATGATACCCGCGTTATTGCAACCATCGACAAGATGATCAAACAACGTAAAGACGCGGCCAGCCAATACAAAGACGCAGATCGCCAGGATCTTTACGATCAGGAAATGCTGGAAGTTGGCATCTTGACTGAATTCCTACCTGCACAGCTAACTGAAGCTGAATTGAACGACATCATTGCCCAAGCGAAAGCCGATACTGGCGCAGCCAGCATGCAGGACATGGGCAAATTAATGGGTGTGATCAAGCCTCAAGTCGTAGGCAAAGCCGACATGGGCCAGGTTAGCCAGCTTGTTAAAGCTGCCCTACAATAATTGCTAACACACTAGCTTTCTAGCACCCCTATGGCCGGACGCATCCCTGAGCAATTTATTGACGACGTTGTCGCTCGCACCGATCTGGTAGAACTGATCGGCAACCGAATCAAGCTCAAAAAGTCCGGCAGCAATCACATGGGCCTATGCCCGTTTCACAATGAAAAAAGCCCCTCCTTCAGCGTCAGCGAAAGCAAACAGCTTTATCATTGCTTTGGCTGTGGTGCCAGCGGTAACGCCCTGACCTTTCTGATCGAACACGACCGACTCGACTTTGTGGAAGCCATAGAAACCATGGCCGGTATGCTGGGTATGGAAGTCCCGAGAGAAGAAAGCTCTCGCCAAAGCCAGGAAAAATATCAGAAAGAAAAAGAAGAAAAGCAAAAGCTGTATGAGCTAATGGAAAAGGCCAACACCTACTTCCAACAACAACTCAGACAACACCCAACCAAGCAGAGAGCCATCAATTACCTCAAAGGCCGAGGCATGACCGGCCAAACAGCCAAAGCTTTTCAACTCGGCTTTGCACCCGCTGGTTGGGATAACCTACTAAACGCGCTAGGCACTGACAAAGACACCCGCAAGCTGTTAGCCACCGCAGGCCTGCTCGCTGAAAAAGAACAAAAGCCGGATGACTATTACGATCGATTCCGGGATCGCATTATCTTTCCTATTATCGACACCAGCGGTCGCACCATCGCCTTTGGCGGACGGGTACTGGCAAAGGATGAAAAACCCAAGTACTACAACTCACCAGAAACCCCGATCTTCCATAAAAGCCAAACCCTTTACGGCTTACAACAAGCACGCAAACACGATCGCCACCCGAAACAACTGATCGTCGTGGAAGGCTATATGGACGTAATCGCCCTGGCCCAACACCAGATTCATAACGCCGTTGCCTGCCTGGGCACTGCACTGACCGAAGATCACGTCAGATTATTATTCAAACAAACATCACACATTGTCTTTTGTTTTGATGGTGATACCGCTGGTCTGAAAGCAGCCAAGAAAGCATTGGAACACTCACTCAGCCAACTGATTGATGGCCGGGAAGTCAGCTTCTTATTTCTGGATGACGGCGAAGACCCTGACACACTAGTGTCTGCTGGCGGTAAAGCGGCATTCGATCAAGCGTTGGAAAACGCCAAAAGCGTGGATCAATTCTTGTTTAGCCAGTTTGAAGATACATCCACACTGGAAGGCAAAGCCCGCATGGCCAAAGAAGCCATGCCGATGATTCAACAAGTGCCCGGCGACTTCATTCGCAACCTGCTAATCCAGGAACTGGCGCGCCGCACCGGCTTGGCCGAAGACACCTTGAAAGCACAATCTAAAACAGCCAGAAGCAGCCAAGCTAAAAACAATCAGCACCCTTCAGGGTCAGACAATCATCGTACTGCCAGTCAACATGCCACACAGCATCAAACACGACATCAGTTATCCAATCATCCCAACGACTATCCAACCGATGCGTATCCAACTTATGAGCCCGGCGATATCCCCAACTACGATGACTACGAGCCCGGATCAAACCACGAGTACATGGCGTTCCACAGCGAGCCAACCACATCACAGGAAAGCAAGCTGGCCAGCAACGCCTTGCGACTCATCGTGCATTGCCCCACTCTAATTCATAATTTGCCGGAACAGTGTCACCAATTCGCCACAGACAGCCCGACAGAAACCCTATTGAAAGACATACTGAATTACCTGAAAGACACCTCATCAGACGTCAGTACCGGACAATTAATCGGTTTTTTCCAGGATTCAAACCACTTCACTATTCTGGAAGCAGCCCTGGCCAACCCGCCTCATACCGAAAACATTGACCTCACCAGCCAATTAGAAGGTTACATCCAAAAACTGAAAAAAGAGCAGCAAACAAGAAAGATGCTGGCCATCAAAGAAAAAATACAAAATAAAACCGCGACAGCGGAAGAAACCCGTCTATTCTTCCAAGAGCAACAAAAAGAAAAGAAAGCAGGCAAGAAGCCCTAACAAAACAACACCAAGACACGCATGAAAGAAGACATCGAATTTTTCTTTCAAACTTATGTCTTACCTATACCAGGCACAAAAAACCCGAAGGGCTTAACGTATTTCACTAAAAGAAGGAAGTTTTCCATGCCCCCTTGTTTTTTTAGGTAACAACCCATAGTTACTTTATGGAACAAGTACATTTAATGTGCTAAAATTATTCGCTTTCGTGTTCTCAATCTTCATCGGTTTTTTACAGGCAGGATATGTCCGAAAAGTCCCAACAATCGAGTCTAAAAGAGCTTATTACACGCGGTAAAGAGCAAGGTTATCTTACTTACGCAGAAGTAAACGATCACTTGCCAGAGGATATCTCAGATCCTGATCAGGTCGAAGATATCATCCGCATGATCAACGACATGGGAATCAATGTTGTTGAAACTGCACCAGATGCTGATTCCCTTTTGATGGGCGAAGTCTCATCAGATGAAGCCGCCGCCGAAGAAGCTGCCGCTGCACTCGCCGCTGTAGAAAGCGACGGTACACGTACCACCGACCCCGTTCGCATGTACATGCGTGAAATGGGCACGGTGGAACTGCTGACGCGTGAGGGCGAAATTGTCATCGCCAAACGTATCGAGGAAGGTCTGCGTGAAACCATGTCGGCTATCGCCTACTTCCCAGGCGTTGTCGAGACTGTCATCTCTGACTTCAAAGAAGCCCTTGAAAGTGAAGACGGCCGCATCAGCGACATCTTCAGTGGCTTTATTGACCCACTGGCGGACGACGAAACTGTTGCCGTAGCCAGTGACAGTCCGGAAGCCGAGCCAAGCGACATCGATGATGATGACGACGATGACTCTGATGATGACGATTCATCCGATGATGATGACGAAGAAACCAAAGGCCCTGATCCTGAAGTTGCTAAAGAGCGCTTTGGTGAATTGGAAGCCGCTTGGAACGACTTCGAAAAAGCCGTCGCAGCTAAAGGTCGCGGCAGCAAAGAAGCCAGCGAAGCGCTTCACAGAGCCAGTGAAATTTTTGCTCCGATCAAGCTAACACCTAAGTATTATGACTTTGGTGTTGATACCGTTCGCGGCACACTCGACAACATTCGTCGCCAAGAAAAAGCGGTAATGGATCTTTGCATTCGCAAAGCCAAAATGCCACGTAAGGTATTTATTAAAGAATTCCCGGGCAACGAAGTAAATCTGGACTGGATTCAGAATCACATCGATGCAGACGAGCCTTTCTCACAAATGCTGGAAGTCTATCGCATCGAAATCGTTCGCGCCCAACGCAAACTGAAAGAAATTGAAGAAACCACCGGCCTGACCATTCCTGAAATTAAGGAAATCAACCGTCGCATGTCGATTGGTGAAGCAAAAGCTCGCCGCGCCAAGAAAGAGATGGTTGAAGCAAACTTGCGTCTGGTTATTTCCATCGCCAAGAAATACACCAACCGTGGTTTGCAGTTCCTGGACTTGATTCAGGAAGGCAACATCGGCTTGATGAAGGCTGTGGATAAGTTTGAATACCGCCGTGGTTACAAGTTCTCGACTTATGCAACCTGGTGGATTCGTCAGGCGATCACTCGTTCGATTGCTGACCAGGCACGTACCATCCGTATTCCGGTTCACATGATTGAAACCATCAACAAACTGAACCGAATCTCTCGTCAAATGCTTCAGGAAATGGGCCGCGAGGCAACACCGGAAGAATTGGCAGAGCGCATGGACATGCCGGAAGACAAGATTCGTAAGGTGCTGAAAATCGCTAAAGAACCAATCTCCATGGAAACCCCGGTGGGTGACGATGAAGATTCACATCTTGGCGACTTCATTGAAGACGTGAACATCAGTTCTCCTGTTGATACTGCCACCAGCGACGGCTTGTCAGAAGCCACCAAAGAAGTACTTGCTGGCCTAACCGCCCGTGAAGCCAAAGTACTTCGCATGCGCTTCGGCATCAACATGAACACCGACCACACGTTGGAAGAAGTAGGCAAACAGTTTGACGTTACCCGTGAGCGTATTCGTCAGATCGAAGCCAAAGCACTACGCAAACTTCGCCACCCAAGCCGTTCAGAGCACCTGCGCGGTTTCCTTGACGAATAACCCCGTCATCTAAAAAATGCTAGCGCGACATTTAGCAACTCGCTATAATGTCGCGCACATTTAGATAGCCTCCTGACACCAGGAAAGCGCATCAAGGAAGAAGGGCCTGTAGCTCAGCTGGTTAGAGCACTCGACTCATAATCGATAGGTCCACGGTTCAAGTCCGTGCAGGCCCACCATTTTCTTCCTAGCCTTCCAAGTAAGCACCTACTAACAAGAAATAAAGAAAGCTAATTTATAGTCAAGCAATGAGTCAAGTTAAGATCAAACTAGTTGCCATCCCATTTCTTTCAGCATTGACTTCTCACTAACACCCAGCCTTCAGCAACCTCAACGGCCCTAGATGAGATATAGCCTTATAGATATCCACATCCACTTAATTTAAGATTGAAGCAACACTCTTAAAACAAACTATTTAATACTGTTACTAAGGCCAAAAGAACATCATGATTAAAAAAATAACACCAGCATTTTTCATATGGATAAGCTGCTTATTAACTGCTTGTGCAGGCCAACCTTTCGGTGAACCAATCTCAAACACTGAAATATTTAAAATTCCTGACACCCCTAAAGAAACTCTATTTCAAACAACAGAACTCTGGATGAAAGAAAACTTCAAAATAGGCAGCTCTGAAGTAGTCACAGCCGAACCAAATAAAGCTAGAGTTATTGGTAGGAACAAGTCTTTACTCCATAGAGAACCAGGCATAGTTTACTATGTGTGGTATACCCTAAAAGTTGAAGCAAAAGACAGCAAAGTAAGAGTAACCTCTACAATCACAGATACAGCATTCGCTACAACGAACGATACAAACAGCCATCATAGCTATATGGACAGCAAGATCATCACAAATGCTAATATCCATGTTCAGAAAACAATCAATAGACTAATTCAAGAGCTGAAAGCAACCTCAAATCAGGATGACTGGTAATTTAAACATATCTATTTTCTATAGCCTGAATCTCATGAGATTCAGGCAACAATACAAGAGAATATATTACTTAATCTTTAAACAGCACCAGTAGCCACTTAACAAACACCTCCAGCTCATAGTCAAGTACTCCGCCCAAACGAGTTCTTTTCCCAGCAAAAGAACTCTCCATACAAACATACTAATGACCATCAATCTATGCATAGAATCAACGGACGGTTATCAGAATTTTCTCATTAGTACTCTTGATATAACCAATTAAGCTCTCAAACCCGTCTTCTTTCTCGTAATACACAGGGTCTACCTCAGACACCGAAAAACTCTCAATACGACTTTCATCAAAATCCAATTCAGATACTGCCTTATAAAATATCTTCTTTAAATCATGCCCTCTAAAAGGAAACAATCTACCTCCAATGGTATTTCTATAATTCGAACCTACAACCTCAACAGCGAATTTCGACTGCCAACCACTTTCAATTAGAGATACAAGAGCTATTTTGATTACCTCTTTAGATTTTCTATCTTTATCAAAAGCAGTCCACTGATCCGCAGAGACACTAATAGAAATAACCTCGCCCGAAATATTGATATGTCTTGCTTCAATATTCTCTTGCTTACTCAAAGCCAATTTATAAAATTCTTCGAATGTAAGAGCTCCTGTTCTATAACCACATTTGCCATTCATAAAAGCCATAGAAGCCTTAGACCCTTTAAGCGGAAACTTAAAATACCTAACACCCTGACCAACAAATGGTATCTCAACAATCAACTCATTACCGTTTTCTATCTGACGCGCCAAAATAAAGTTATTGATAAAGTCTATTCTATTACTACCTATGGACTTTCTTAAACTCACGTTTTGTATGCTCTCATCTATACGAATCTTTGTCTTAAAAACCCCATATACATTACTATTAGCAATAGGAGGTAATTGCGTAAAACTCATGTATGTAGCCAGCTTATTATCAATACAGGAAACCCTTAGAGATGACTTTACGTCCTTATAGGGGAAGGTCATTTGGCTTGTAGGAACTACAAATGGCGAAAAAGAAAAAAGCTCATCAGCCCGAGTTAGCTCGTTCTGCGCATGCTGAAACTTCCATTGAGAATAAGCTGAATGGCTAAATGTCATAAAAGAAATAATTATAGAAGCCATTAAATACATTTTTTTTTGAATCATAGACCTTCCTTACAAGCTAAATAATACATCCCACACCTATCAAAACATCCCTGCAAACAATCAACTCTAAAGAACACTGGGAAAGAAACCACCTTAAAGAGACTTATTACAGATATTCCTCACTCGAGCATATGCCTCTGATAACCCATAATTAAAAGCAGTGATCTCCACGACTCTATGATTTGCATTGCTAAAATCCGACAACTTAATTGCTTCACTATTGAGTAAAACACCATCTATATACGAATCGACTAGGGAAACTCTGAACAAGCCCGGCTTTTCCTGAGTCTTCTCAAGATAATTTAATATTTCACCGTCAATCCCCGCAGGAGTAATCTCAGAAGCAATGATTTTTTCCATATATCCATCCTTATCCATACCAACCATAACGGTAAACGCTATAGCGTTTTAAAATCAAGATCTTAGAGGGCATAATAGACTAGCCGTGAGGCTAATAATATAGTTCTTCTTGATTGTTATACCCTAACGTTAGGCCAAATCGTACTGTTACCTCACACTAACCTGGCCTCCCCTTAGAGCCAACACTCGTTCCATAAAAAAACTAATAATTTCAAATAATTATTCTTATGTATTGTTTCATCCCAATGAGACTTGGTCGTCATTCTTTGCTCGCCAGTTCCTCTAGTGTTATGCCACCTTAAACACAGAGGACAGGTAAATGCCCAAGGAATATGAAACTGGTTTACAGTTTGTACAACAAGGGAAAAATCCGAAGGATTGGATTAGCAGTACCCGCACATGGCTTTATGGCACCGCACTGACGATAGGCGCGCTCAGTTCACCCGTTCACGCTGCATCGTGGATGGAGCCTTTCGATAATCTCAACAATTGGACGGGAGGAGCCCAGGAACTTTCTTCCGGCATTCTGACCCTCACCAGCAGCGATGGCGACTCGCTGGTGACGGACTTTGAAGCCGTTCCGTCCAGACCCACTTCCATCAAGTTCAGGGCCAAACCCGCAGCAGGCACCCCTGGCTACGCCTCCTTGCAAATTCACTTCTTCACGTCGGACTCCGGTGGTCTGAACTCTGAAAGTCTTGCGCTGGTGTTAGGCGGATCAACCTCGGTAGGCTACAAGCTGGTACAGGCAGGATATAAGGGGTTGTTTTATGCCGGTCAAAACCAGGGGTTGTTTACCAACGATCAGCAGTGGCACGAGTTTGAACTTAAAATCTCTCAGGATCAGATCAGCGTGTTTCGTGATGGCGAGTTGATGGACGATATTACCGTCAGCGGTTTATCTGAAACGCCACTGGGGAATCGCATTACCTTGAAAGCAGAAAGCGGACGCTGGGATTTCGACTGGCTGAGTGTCTCCGACGAGCCGTCTGTTTGGACAGACGAATTCGACACGCTGGAGCAGTGGTCTGAGAATG
>JBFHTA010000117.1:0-11703 GCA_041590855.1 Pseudomonadales bacterium | reverse complement strand
GTGGCCAGTTTGTGGCGGATGCTCAATATTCCATGGCTGTTAACTTATCTCAATCTCAGCGACCAGTTCGTCATTTAGCGTTACTGAATTTGGTGAATGACGGTCAGGCCGGGGTGATTTCTCCCAATGATATAACCACGGCGGACCTTGAAAGTGTGACCTTCTCCTCTGCATTAGCGTTATCGCCGCTTGAAGATGCTATGACGACTTTTACGCCATTACTGAAATCTTCACCACAGGCTATGTTGATGGATGCCAACTTGCTGGCTACTTTGACAGATCCGACCGAACTTTATGGAGACTTTAAACCGTCAAATGAAGCATATGTCTTGGCGGCACGTGTAACAGGGCCAGCAATTACTGCCTTCCCGGAGGGAATTGAGGTGGTAGCCGACTCAGAGCAGGCGGCTGAAGGTGATGTGCCTCTTGAGCCTGCTACGAAAACCATCATGCCAGCGGTAAAAGAAAGCGAGAATATCAACGTGATCCTGGTAGGGGATACGGATATCCTTTCTGATCGCCTTTGGGTTCAGGTACAAAACTTCTTTGGTCAGAGAATTCCTACCCCTTGGGCGGATAATGCGGGCTTTGTTATTAATGCGTTAGATAACTTGGCGGGCAGTGAAGACCTTATTGATATTCGAAGCCGTGGTCGATATACACGTCCGTTTGAAGTGGTTGATGCACTTAAGCGCGAAGCAGAAGAGAAATTCCGGGCGGAAGAAGAACAGCTGGAATTGCAACTGCAGGAAACCGAGCAGAAGTTAAATGAACTGCAACCAGCGGGTGTAGAAGGCGGTGCGCAACTGACGCCTGAGCAGCAAGAAGCGCTGGAGGAATTCATTCAGGACAAGCTGGATATCCGTAAGCGATTGAGAGAAGTACGGCTGAATCTGGATCAGGATATCGAGAAACTGGGGACTCAACTCAAGTTGATTAATATCTTGTTGATCCCCGTATTATTAACGTGCTTGGCACTGCTTGTAGCAATGGCTCGTCGTAAACAGAGGGCCCGGACCTAATGGAATAACCTGGTTCGCAGGCTTAAAAAGAAAGCCCTTGTTCAATATTGAATAAGGGCTTTTTTATATGTGGCGATTTAGTGTTCCCAGGGGGTATTAATCGTACGGTTAGTAGTGTGGTGGAGGTGCTTCGCTTTCCGGTACTGAAATCGAGTGTTCAACCGAGGATATCTTGTCTTTCAAGATGCGAATGTAAGTATTTAGCTTATCGATCTCTTTTTGTTGTTCTACGATGACCTTATTGAGCGAATCAAGGGTGTCTTCTTGAAACGCAAGACGAGATTCAAGATCTTCTACTTTGCTGCTCATAAATTACCTGCTATAAATTGCACTCTGCAATATTTTGTTTTGTAAAAGATTTTTTTACAATCATAAAGTGCTATAGTCCTTACCAGTTCTTGATGCGGTTGATCATCTGGTTTCAACACGACAATGCGTCAAGACAGTTCCTTAAGCTGGTAGGAATAATACACATCGGAATTTGATCCTGATGTCTAGTTATTATAATCGAATCGGTGAATAGGTGCTTTCCTAACGCATCGGTTGATTATGATTAATAGGTTTCGTTTGTTAGTGAAATGAGATGGTAGTTAGTATGAGTAATAGTGATTCTTCTAAAAATATAATAACAACGATCGTCACTGCTGTAGCGGCCCCTTTCGTGGGTGGTGTTGTACTTTTTGTTTTGGGTATGTTGCCTGAGGCGTTGACAGTAGGCACTTTAGCGGTCGGTTATGTTGTTTTTGTTCTTTCTATTCTAGTAGTGCAGTTTTTATTAAATGCAGCAATGTCTTCCAGTGATTCAGACGATCGTGGCAAAAGTCGTTATGTCACTGAACAAGAAGATGTTCGCGAGACAGGCACTGTTAAGTGGTTTAACGTTTCCAAAGGGTTTGGTTTTATTACCCGTTATCAAGGCGAAGATATTTTCGTTCACTTCCGCTCTATTCGTGGTCGCGGTCATCGATTCCTGAAAGAAGGTCAAAAAGTTAAGTTCGATGTCATCAAGGGTGATAAAGGCCTTCAGGCAGACGATGTTGCCATTCTAAAACAACAATAGAATCAAATCGTTTTCTATTCTGTTTTGAAAAAAAGCCTCATATGAGGCTTTTTTTGTATATATTGACCGGTTGTTAGTTTTTACTAATACATGCTTTGAGACCTAAAACGCAGGCTCGGTGATGTCTTTCTTTTCGTAGTGAGTCATCTTTCCGTTTTCGAAATAGACTCTCACCGCATAGGCGGTACGTTCTTCATAGCCAGGCTTTTCACTGTGGTAGTAGTCCCATTGGTTGGGATGGAACGGGTCTTTAATAACCGGAGTGCCCAAAACAAACTGGACCTGTTTTTCGGTCATACCGGGCTTTAACAAGGCTAACGATTCGTCTTCAATGATGTTGCCTTGTTGGATTGTTAACTTGTATACGTTGAGAGAAGAGCAGCCAGATAGTAGACTGAACGTCGACAAAATAGAAATAAGTAGTAAAATCGTTCTCATTTTGACTCGATAAATTGCCTTTTCACTTGGGCTTCCGATATTAACCATAGATTTCTGAGATTACAAAGATTATGGCATCTGAAAATAACGAATTACGCAAAGCAGGCTTAAAAGTCACTCTACCTCGGGTAAAAATCTTGCAGATTTTGGAAAACTCCGAGAGTCGTCACATGAGTGCAGAAGATGTTTATAAATCTTTGATTGATGCTGGGGAAGATGTTGGATTGGCAACCGTTTATCGTGTACTGACTCAATTTGAATCTGCTGATCTTGTGGTTCGTCATAATTTTGATGGTGGTCATGCAGTGTTTGAGTTGGCGAAGGGTGAACATCATGATCACATGGTGAATTTGGAAACAGGTGAAGTGGTTGAGTTTTTCAATGAGGAAATTGAAAAGCTACAGCATGAAATCGCTGAGAAACATGGCTTTGAGTTGATTGATCATAGCCTGGTGCTTTACGTTCGAAAAAAATAACCAGCTTGTGAGTACAGGCTGGTAGTAAAAAGGCCGCGATCATTTGTAGTGATCGCGGCCTTTTTGATGCAATACAGTTTAACGTTCAATTAAATCAGCATTTCTTCTGCAAGTTTCAGGGTCGCCTCTGTCATTTGTTGACCGCCCATCATTCGTGCAATTTCTTTAATTTTTCCTTCGGTATTTAGAGGCAGCATTTGAGTACTGGTATTTTCATTGGTAAGAGTTTTACTCGCTTTCAGATGATGATCACCTTGTGCCGCGACTTGTGCCTGGTGTGTAACTGAGATTACCTGGCCGTTTTTACCGATGGTTTTTAATAGTTCTCCGACAATTTCTGCTGTCGCCCCTCCAATACCAACATCAACCTCGTCAAAGACCAGGGTAGGTATCTGACTGCGTGAGGCGTTAATGACCTGAATCGCCAGACTGATCCGTGAGAGTTCACCACCGGACGCTACTTTTGTCAGGCTCTGAAACGGTTGGCCAGGATTAGAGCTCACTTCAAACTCTATTTGATCACTTCCTAAGGCCGAGCTCTTTGCCAATTCCAGTAATTGGATACGGGTTTGGAATTGGCAATGGCTCATGCCTAGCCGCTGGAGTTGCAGCATAATAGCTTGATCAAATTCGGCAGCGGCATGTGTGCGCATTTCGTGCAGTTCACGGCTGATATCTATGAATGTATTTCTTAAAGTGGCTTCTTGTTGTTTGAGGGAGTCGAGAGATAGCTCACTGTCATTCAGTTGCGCGAGTTCTTCGGCAATCTGGGTGTGTACGTCGGGAATCTCCTCGGCTGGAATGCGATGCTTTCTGGCGAGATCGTGAACATCAGACAGTCTTTGATTCAGATAGCTTAGCTGCTCAGGGTTGATTTCAAGTGCTTCGTGGTAGCTTAGAATTTCGCTGGAGGCTTCCTCGATATTGATTAATGCTTGATTGAACAGCTCTTTTACAGAACTCAGACTTGGGTGTTCATCGTTGATTTGATCGGTGATCTGGGCAATTTGTCTGAGCAGGTCTCGCGCGCTGGTGGATGCCGGGCCGCTTTCTCCATTCGTTAGCTGATACACCTGGTAACTTTGTTCTTTTAGTGATTCTGCTTGGGAAAGGCGATGATGCTCCGCTTCAATTTGTTCGAGCTCACCTTCTTGAAGGTTTAATTCATCAAGCTCTTCCAGCTGATAGGCAAGTAATTGACGTTTGTCGTTCAGCTCATCTTGTTGGCTTTCGAGTTGGGTTAATTGCTGCCGTGCTTGTTGCCAGGCTTTGAAGGCCGTTTTCGTTTTATGTAGAAGCGCTTGGTGTCCGCCAAACTTGTCCAGCATATGAATATGTGACTGGGGTTGCATGAGCGACTGGTGCGCATGCTGGCTGTGAATTTCAACCAGTTGCTCTCCTAGTGTTCTTAATTTACTGATAGGGCAGGGGCGCCCATTGATGTAGCCTCGAGAGCGACCTTCTTTAGTAATAACCCTTCGGATGACGCACAGATCTTCATCATCCAAGTCCTCTTGTATCAACCAGGCTTGAACCTCTGGCAGTCGTTGAATATCAAAGCAGGCTGATATTTCTGCTTTGGCTGCTCCGTGTTTTACGACTCCGGAATCGGCCCTGTCACCAGAAGCCATACAGAGCGCGTCCAGCATAATGGACTTACCTGCTCCGGTTTCCCCGGTAATTACGGTCAGCCCTTCGTTGAGTTGAAGTTCAATATGGTCAGCAATTGCGAAGTTATGAACAGATAAGGTTTGGAGCATTGTCGTTGCCCTATAAAATTATTTCTGTTTATTTATACAGTAAAAATACTGTATATCAAGTTTTTATACAGTGTTGTGAGCGGTTTTTTTATGCTTTTTGTAAAAGTTCGGTTGAAGTTCAAAAAAATATCCCTATTTACCCGAGTAATTAGAAAATCTGAACGTTAAAAATTTATGTTGGAGTGATATCTGATGTCTCAAGTGGATCAGCCAGAAGAACAATTGAATGAAGCAGTCAATGAATCCGTCGATTCCGTAGAAACAGCGTCTGAAGCTCAGTCGGCTGACTCGGTTGAGTCGTCAGACGTTGATGTTGAGGTTTTGCAGGCTGAACTTGAAAAAGCGAAAGCCGAATTAGCAGAAATGAAGGATGCTTCTTTACGAGTTCAGGCAGAGATGCAAAACGTACGTCGTCGTGCTGAACAGGATGTTGAGAAAGCGCATAAATTTGGCATTGAGAAAATGGCCAAAGAGCTATTGGATGTGGCGGATAACCTTGATCGAGCGTTACAGGCTTCTGAGTCGGAAAAAGATCAGGAAATTGTTAAACCATTGTTTGATGGTGTGGCCATGACGCGGGATGGTTTGATTCAGGCGATGGCCAAATTCAAAATTGAAGCTGTAGATCCAATGGGTGAAACCTTTAATCCGGAATTGCATCAGGCGATGTCTATGATTGAGCAGCCGGATGTAGCGCCAAATACAGTGATTGCTGTTATGCAGAAAGGGTACACGCTAAGTGATCGCTTGCTTCGTCCAGCGATGGTTGTTGTGGCCAAAGGTGGTAAGCCGCAAGTGGATACAGAGGCTTAATTATTTAGTCATTTACGACACTTTTTTTAGTGGTTTAGGGTTGAAACAGAAAAAAGAGCCCTTACTAAGTTAGCAAGCAAAGAATTAAGACCGACAGGCGGTCAGAGTAAGAATTACGGAGTTTAAAATTATGGGTAAAGTGATTGGTATTGACCTAGGTACAACTAACTCTTGTGTGGCTGTGCTTGACGGTGAGTCACCAAAAGTATTGGAAAACGCAGAGGGTGGTCGTACTACGCCTTCCATCATTGCTTATACCGACGATGGTGAGATCTTGGTTGGTCAGTCTGCAAAACGTCAGGCGGTGACTAACCCTGATAACACATTGTACGGTGTTAAGCGTCTGATCGGTCGCAAGTTTGACGAAAAAGCGCTTCAGGAAACGCTTAAGCACTTTGCATTTAAAGTAGAAAAAGCGGACAACGGTGACGCTTGGGTAAATGTTAAAGGCGAAAAGAAAGCACCACCTCAGATTTCAGCTGAAGTTCTTAAGAAGATGAAGAAGACTGCTGAAGATTTCTTGGGTGAGCCAGTAACCGAGGCAGTTATTACGGTTCCTGCGTACTTCAATGACTCTCAGCGTCAGGCAACTAAAGATGCGGGGCGTATTGCCGGTCTAGAAGTTAAACGTATCATCAACGAGCCAACCGCTGCAGCCTTGGCCTATGGTATGGATAAGAAACGCGGTGATTCTGTTATTGCGGTGTATGACCTGGGTGGTGGTACCTTTGATATCTCTATCATTGAAATCGCAGAAGTTGATGGTGAGCATCAGTTCGAAGTATTGGCGACCAATGGTAACACTGCACTAGGTGGTGAAGATTTCGATGAGCGTTTGATTGAATACTTGGCAGAAGAGTTTAAGAAAGACACTGGTATTGATCTGCACAATGATCCATTAGCGGTTCAGCGTTTGAAAGAAGCGGCAGAAAAGCCAAGGTTGAGCTTTCAAGCAGTCAGCAAACAGATGTGAACTTACCGTATATCACTGCTGATGCAACCGGTCCTAAGCACTTAAATGTGAAAGTTACTCGTGCGAAGTTGGAGTCTTTGGTTGAAGACTTGGTGAGAGAGTCAATCGAGCCGGTTCGTGTTGCTCTACAAGATGCAGGCCTTAAAACTACTGAAATCGATGACGTGATTTTGGTAGGTGGTCAGACTCGTATGCCTATGGTTCAAAAAGCGGTTACAGAGTTCTTTGGTAAAGAGCCACGTAAAGACGTTAACCCGGACGAAGCGGTAGCTGTAGGTGCGGCAATTCAAGGTGGTGTACTGTCTGGTGACGTGAAAGACGTACTGCTTCTTGATGTAACACCGCTAACGCTTGGTATTGAAACAATGGGTGGTGTGTCTACTCCGTTGATTGAAAAGAACACAACCATTCCAACGCGTAAGTCTCAGGTGTTCTCTACGGCTGAAGATAACCAGTCTGCAGTAACGATTCATGTGCTTCAGGGTGAGCGTAAGCAGGCTTCTTTGAACAAGTCTTTGGGTCGCTTTGACTTGGCTGACATTCCGCCGGCAGCGCGTGGTATTCCTCAGATTGAGGTAACCTTTGATATCGACGCAAACGGTATTTTGAATGTGTCTGCGAAAGATAAGGCAACAGGTAAAGAGCAGTCGATTGTCATTAAGGCGTCTTCTGGTCTTTCTGATGAAGAAATCGATGCAATGGTACAGGATGCTGAGTCTCACGCAGAGGACGACCGTAAGTTCGAAGAACTGGTTCAAACTCGTAACACTGCGGATGGCCTAGTTCATGCGTCACGTAAGATGCTTGATGAAGCAGGCGATAAGGCAACAGCGGAAGAGAAAGAAGCGATTGAGAAAGCAATTGCTGACTTGGAAGAGGCAGTCAAGAACACTGAATCTACCAAGGAAGATTTGGATGCTAAGATCGAAGCCTTATCTCAAGCTTCTCAGGGTTTAACTCAGAAGATGTACGCTGAGCAAGCGCAAGCGGCTGAAGGTCAGCCAGAAGTGGATGATGCAGCAGCGGCAGGTGATGATGTAGTTGACGCTGAGTTTGAAGAAGTAAAAGACGACAAGAAGTAATTCTTCATCGTTAAAAGCCTGCCTGACTCTTAGTGATGTCTCTATTGGAGCGTGCTGAGGGAGTGGCGGGCTTTTTCGTAGGTTAATTGGTATCAGAGTATTTGCTACAAGACCTGCGATTCACGAACGCAAAATTTTAATACTCGTTACATAGGTAAGTTAGGGTTATGTCGAAGCGAGATTATTACGAGGTTTTAGGTGTTGCTAAAGACGTGTCTGAGCGCGATCTTAAGAAGGCCTTTCGCCGTATGGCGATGAAATACCATCCGGATAAAAACCCGGATGATGCGGAAGCAGAATCCAAATTTAAAGAAGTTAACGAGGCATATGAAGTTCTTTCTAACGCTGAAAAGCGTCAGGCGTATGATCGTTTTGGGCACGCCGGTGTAGATCCAAGCCAAGGTGGCGGTGGATTTGGTGGTGGCGGAGCCAATTTCAGCGATATCTTTGGCGACGTTTTTGGTGATATCTTTGGTGGTGCCGGAGGTGGCGGTGGTCGGACTCGTGCGCGCCGTGGTGCCGATCTTCGTTATCCTTTGGATTTGGATCTTGAAGAGGCGGTGCGTGGCGTATCCAAAGAAATCAAGATTCGTACGCAGGTGAATTGTAAAACCTGTGATGGTTCGGGTGCGAAAAAAGGGTCTACTCCTGAAACGTGCGGTACCTGTAAAGGTGCGGGCCAGGTGCGTATGTCTCAAGGCTTCTTCTCGATCCAGCAAACCTGTCCCACGTGTCATGGATCAGGGCAGATTATCAAAGACCCATGTGGTGATTGCCATGGTCATGGTGTCACTCAGGAAACGAAAACCTTGTCCGTGAAAATTCCGGCGGGTGTGGATACTGGTGATCGTATTCGCTTGGCTGGTGAAGGTGAAGCGGGAACTCATGGTGGTCCGGCTGGTGATTTGTATGTTCAGGTAGAGGTGCGTGAGCATCCGATCTTCCAGCGCGACGGCCGTCATTTATATTGTGATGTGCCTATTAGCTTTACTGATGCGGCATTGGGTGGGGAGCTTGAAGTTCCGACGCTTGATGGTCGTGTGAAGCTTAAAATTCCGGCTGAAACCCAGACTGGCAAATTGTTCCGTTTGCGTGGCAAAGGTGTTAGTTCTGTACGTGGTGGTGGCCCGGGCGACTTGATGTGTCGTGTTGTGGTTGAAACGCCGGTTAATTTGACGAAGCGTCAGAAAGAGTTGTTGGAAGAATTTCAGCAGACCCTTGAGGAAGACAGTGGCAAAGAACAGTCGCCACAAAAAAGTTCTTGGTTTGAGGGTGTGAAGAATTTCTTTGAAGATATGAAGTTCTGATGCCGGAAGTGTATGGGAGGGCTAATTGTTATGCTATTGATCTCTCATGCTTTCTATCGTTGATGGCTAATAGAAGCGCTGACTCTCGAGTTGGCGCTTTTTGTTTGTTGAGCGTGTATGTATTGTCGAGAATGTATCAGTTTTGTTTTAGAATGCTGCGCATTGCTAACATGATTTAGAGTTCAGGTGGAGAATAGCTGTGGTTAAAGTAGGTATAGTTGGTGCGAATGGCCGCATGGGGAAAACATTGATTGAAGCGGTTGTTCAGGCTGAGGGTGTAGAATTGTCTGCTGCAGTGGTTCACCCTGAAAGCTCTTTAGTGGGTGCAGATGCAGGTGAAATTGCTGGTGTTGGTAAATTGGGTGTATTGGCTCAGGATACATTATCTGCTGTGATCAATGATTTTGATGTGTTGATTGATTTTACCAGCATTGAAATGACTCTGGATAATATTGAGCAGTGCCGATCTGCGGGTAAGTCCATCGTGATTGGTACAACAGGTTTTAATGATGAGCAGAAGGCTCAGCTGAATGCAGCGGCGCAGAATATTCCTGTAGTATTTGCACCTAACATGAGTGTGGGTGTGAACTTAACGCTTAAGTTGCTTGAAATGACTGCCAAAGTGATTGGTGATGATACCGATATTGAAATTATTGAAGCGCATCATCGTCATAAAGTCGATGCCCCTTCAGGAACAGCGGTTCGCATGGGTGAAGTGATTGCGGATACCTTGGGTCGTGATCTTAAAGAGTGTGCTGTCTATGGTCGTGAAGGTCAGGAAGGTCCTCGCAAGAAAGATACTATTGGTTTTGAAACCATTCGTGCAGGCGACATTGTTGGTGATCATACCGTGATGTTTGCGACAGATGGTGAGCGTGTGGAGATTACTCACAAGGCGAGTAGTCGGATGACCTTTGCAAAAGGTGCTGTACGCGCGGCTAAATGGTTGGGGGCTAAAACTGCTGGCATGTATGACATGCAAGATGTATTGGATTTGAAATCAATTTAGTTGTATAAAAAATAATCTGGAAAAAGCTGAAGAATCTTGATGACATGAACGATGGAATTGCGTAAAATGCGCCAAATTTTGGGCGGGTGAAATTGATTCACTGTCATTCTTTGATAGAAGGCCGGAAAAGATTATGTATAAAAAGCGAGATAGAGCACATTCGATTTAATCGACACGCTCTATCTCGCTTTTTTACGATTTGCGGTTAGATTTTATGCGTTCCAGGAAACATTTAGTCATTCCGCTTATACCTGCAGTAGCAGGATAGGCCGAAGTGTAGCAGCAAATTGTGCGGGGAGGTTGCATTGAGTACACCAGCGATACTGGCTCTTGAAGACGGCAGTATTTTTAAAGGAATCTCTATTGGGGCAGACGGTCAGTCTACTGGAGAGGTTGTTTTTAATACTTCAATGACTGGTTATCAGGAAATTCTGACTGATCCGTCGTATGCACGTCAAATCGTGACCCTTACTTATCCGCATATTGGTAATGTAGGTGTAAATTCAGAAGACGAGGAAGCGTCTGAAATTCATTCAGCCGGCTTGGTGATTCGTGACTTGCCTTTAATTGCAAGTAACTGGCGCTCAGAGAAGACCCTGGATCAGTACCTTCGTGATCGTGGTATTGTGGGGATCGCAGAAATAGACACGCGTCGCTTAACTCGTTTATTGCGTGAAAAAGGCGCTTTAGCCGGGTGCATCATGGCTGGTGATGATGCGACGGAAGAAGCTGCATTGGAAGCGGCTAAGGCGTTCCCGGGGTTGAAGGGAATGGACTTGGCAAAAGAAGTGACTGTGGCTGAATCATACAGCTGGACAGACGGGGAGTGGGATCGTGTTGATGGTTATAAAACCATGAGCGATGCTGAACTGCCTTATCACGTTGTAGCGTATGACTTTGGTGTAAAACGCAATATTTTACGCATGCTTGCTGCTCGTGGTTGTCGCTTAACTGTGGTTCCTGCCAAAACACCAGCGAGTGAGGTGTTGGCACTGAATCCGGACGGCATCTTCCTTTCGAACGGCCCGGGTGATCCGGAGCCATGTGACTACGCAATCGCTGCTATTAAAGAAATTCTGGACACTGATATTCCTGTATTCGGTATCTGCCTGGGTCATCAGTTGCTATCTTTATCAAGTGGTGCGCAAACAGTTAAGATGAAGTTTGGTCATCACGGGGGTAACCACCCGGTACAGGATCTGAAAACCAAACAAGTAATGATCACCAGTCAGAACCACGGTTTTGCGGTAGATGAAGCGACGCTACCAGCAAACATGGAAGCTACGCATAAGTCTTTGTTTGATGGTTCACTGCAAGGTGTTCGTCGTACTGATAAACCTGCTTTCAGCTTCCAGGGTCACCCTGAAGCAAGCCCGGGGCCGCATGATATTGCTCCGTTGTTTGATCACTTCGTCGATCTGATCAAAGCAGCTAAGTAACCGGTCTAACTCACGTGCCTGTTCACCGGTGCAGGCACCATGCGAGATCCTCTTATGGATTTAAAGGCTTAGTTGGCACTCTGTTAAATGATAGATAAATAGAGTGAAGATGTAGCTCAACTAAGCGAGAACGAATTTTACTTTTTACGGTTTCGAGCAATGCCAAAACGTACAGATATAAAATCCATTCTTATTTTAGGCGCAGGCCCAATCATTATTGGTCAGGCGTGTGAGTTTGATTACTCAGGTGCGCAAGCGTGTAAGGCGCTTCGTGAAGAAGGTTATCGAGTTATTCTTGTAAACTCTAACCCAGCGACCATCATG
>JBFHTA010000116.1:0-11756 GCA_041590855.1 Pseudomonadales bacterium | reverse complement strand
GTCATGATTTCAATGTCGAGATCATAATGCTTGCGCACACGCTCGATGAACTCGTAAGTCTCCGGGTGCAGGCGTCCTGTATCCAGAGAGAAAACTCGAATGTCTTTGCGAACCTTGCGGGCGATGTCGATCAAAACCACGTCTTCGGCACCACTGAAAGAAATAGCGATGTTTTCAATGTTTTCCAGTGCCAGCTCCAGAATTTTACGAGGAGAGGCATTATCGTACTCAAGCGCTAATTGCTGAACGTTCAATTCACTCATTGTCTAATCCGGTATTTTTTATGAAAAAGCCTCGCAATCCTGCCAGGATTTCTCTTTGTTATCACAATTTTTGCGTAGAATACCAGATCGATATAACAAGTCGAAATAACGGTTATGAATTAGCATTGCTCTTTATGGAATAACTCGTTACAGTTTCGCATCATTTGATCTGGCCATAAGGTCAACACTGTCTGGCCAATACATTCTTAACCGATAAACTTTCAAATAGGAGTATTACGTGGAAATCGCATGTCTTGACCTGGAAGGGGTATTGATTCCTGAAATTTGGATTGCGTTTGCTGAAAAAACCGGAATCGAAGAGTTAAAAGCGACAACTCGTGATATTCCTGATTACGATGTGTTGATGAAGCAACGCTTGCGTATTTTGGATGAGCACGGCTATGGTTTGCCGGACATTCAGGAAGTAATCGCTACGCTGGAGCCTCTGCCAGGTGCTCGTGAGTTCATCGATTGGTTGCGTGAGCGTTTCCAGGTAATCATTCTTTCTGACACTTTCTATGAGTTCGCTCAGCCATTAATGCGTCAGTTGGGCTTCCCGACCTTGTTGTGTCATAAGCTGGAAACAGACGAAAACGGGCGCGTTGTAAACTACCACTTGCGTCAGAAAGATCCAAAGCGTCAGTCAATTTTTGCGCTTAAAACTTTGTATTACCGCACCATTGCAGCGGGTGATTCATACAATGATACAACTATGTTGGCTCAGGCGGATGCAGGTATTTTGTTCCATGCGCCACAAAATGTGATCGACGAGTTCCCTCAGTTCCCAGCGGTTCAAACCTTTGAAGACTTGAAGAAAGAGTTCATCAAAGCGAGTAACCGTGAATTGACGTTGTAAGTTACCGAGACATCGATAACGAGCGCGTTCACTGAACGAGTAATCGAATTTGAAAAATCCGGTAGTCAGAAATGGCTACCGGATTTTTTTTACTTGCCTTTTCCTGAACAAATTAGTGGGTTTTCCTTCGAAAAATACGACTTTGTACTAGTCTAAAAGAAGATTAGATCTTTAGATTCCGCCCGAGAGGGAAGGCAGTAATGCGGTGTATGGGTACAAAGTGTGAGACTCGATTAACGAAAAAAACAGGTTTATGGTGGTTAGTGTGCTTTTGCATGCTAATGAGTGTCGGGTGTTCTTCCCAAAATGAGGAGATGGAAGAACCTCCGGCAACGTCGTTGTCTAATATTGAAATGCGTTTGTCGATTGATTTGTGGCCCGGCTATTATCCTGCTGTCATTGCGGATAAAAAAGGCTGGTTTCAGGAAGCTGGGCTAGATTTGATTCTGAATATCCCGGGCAATACCGATAAAATGCTTGCCCAATTTTCTGCGGGGACAATCGATGCGGTAGCCGTCGCTTTTGGTGATGCCATACTGGTCAGTCGACAAATGCCCGATGTCGCCGTGATTCTGGTGACAGACGAGTCTGCGGGGGGAGATGCCGTTCTGGCAATGAATCCTGATGTGCTTACTCAATTGAATGGTAAGCGCATAGGTACCAATCTTGGCGGCTTTGGCGAGTTATTGATACGGCGCTTATTGGTGAATCAGGGGGTGAGCGTTGATGAGGTGAGCCTGGTCAATGTGGATGCGTCCAAGGTTCCCCGGTTATTAGAAAACGGGGATCTTGATTTGGGGCACACTTGGAGCCCGTACGTCGGGCGTGCCATTGAGTCTGGTGCTACGGTTGTTTTTTCCAGTGCGGATACGCCTGGATTGATACCGGATACCATAGCCGTCACAGGAGAATTTCGGAGAGATCATCCGGACGCTATCCGACGATTTCTGAAAGTCTGGTTTAAGGCGCAGAAATGGTGGCTTGAAAATTACGTCGAAGGTAACAAAATCATTGCAGAAGCAACCGGTCAGAATGTAAAGAACATCTCGTTAGAGGGTATACGGTTACTTAATTGGGAAGATAATGTTTTAACCTTCAAGGATCGCGTATCTGAAAAAGGGTTACCAAACGTATTGCACCTCTATAACGACTTTTACGTTCGTTCGGGCGTCATCAGAAAGCCAGCTGCGCCAACCATTCTCGCGTCGGAGTTTCTGGAATGACTCTAAGACTCCAACTGACCCTCTTGCTGCTGTTGGTGACTTTCACTCCGATAGCGCTTATGACCTACCAGATACAGGAGCAGGCATCTGAAGAATTTATTACTACCAAAGATAATTCGTTGATCCTGGCGAACAGTAATCTTCAGAATTTATTCGATAGCTATATCCTGAACACCTTGGAAGTTTTGTGGGCTGACAGTCATATCCCAAGTTTTCGCCGTTTTTTACAAGGGGGGGAGGCTTATCGTGCAGAGCAACTCAACAATGTGCACGAGATGTTGCGCAATGTCATCATCAAGGACTCTATCTTTGTGAACTCAGCGGCCTTGCTGGATAAACATGGAAATAACCTGATTGATACATCGGCCACGCTCTACCATGATGTGGAAGCCTATTACCCTTATTACATTGAAGGGATTAAGTCCTACAACGGCTATTTCAGTAATTATCTGGTGAAGGATGTGCAGGGCTATGCGCTTTATGCGGCCACGCCGATCAAAAGCCGGGACGGTGAGCTCATTGGTTTGCTTCGTATTCGTATTGACCCCAGTCGAGTACAGTTAATGTTGAGCCGGGCACTGAAAAAATCCACCTTTCAGGCAAAGGTATTTGATTCCAAGCACAACATTCTAGCTAATCTCCAGCAGCCGCATCTCATTGGTTCCACCCATTCAGTGGCTTATTTGAACCCTGTTGAAACACCGGAATGGGCGATCAACGAAGAAAACCATAAGGTTCGGGTTATACGAACTTCGCTGGCAAATATTCCATGGATGATTGAAATTACCTTACCACTGGAGGCTTACAGTGCGTATCTGGAACAAAATTTCTATCAGTGGATAAGAGACATCACCATTATTTTTATAATCATCCTGCTCGCTTCATTAGGGTTAGCGAGTTATTTGGTGATTCCGATCAGAAAGGTAGAGCAGGCCGCTAAGCAGATTGCTTCGGGCCAGACCAAACTTGAAGTGCCTGTGGTGGGGAGCTTGGAAATACGCCAGATGGCAGAATCCATTGCTTGTATGAAAAACACCATATTAAAAAGTGTCACCACATTGGAGCAAAGGAATAAGGAAAAGGAGCGAATTGAACAAGCGCTTATTGAATTAAACGAAGAACTGGAGCGTCGCGTGGAAAATCGTACCCAGGCTTTATTGGAAGCCAATAAGGAAAAAGGGGAAGCGATGGAGCAATTGGTGAATGCCCAGAAGATGGTTGAGTTGGGTGAGCTGGTGGCTGGTGTGACGCACGAAGTGAATACTCCACTGGGGAATAACGTGACGGTTGCCTCGACTCTTCAGGAGAATCTTGAACAATTTAAAGAATTAGTCGAAAAGGGGAGTGTTCGAAAATCCGACTTAAGCGAATTCCTGAAAGGGTGTGAATTTGCATGCGACATACTTCAGAAGAACTGTTCCAGAGCCAGTGAATTAATGGGCAGTTTCAAGCAGGTTGCGGTGGACCAAACCAGTATGCGACGGAGGACATTCTCTGTTGAACGTTCGGTTCAGGAAGTTATTACCACCTTGCACAACGTGCTGAAGAAGCACCAACACAAGATTACTGTGAATATTTCACAAGCACTTCATATCGATAATTATCCTGGCCCGTTTGATCAGGTGATCACCAATCTGATCAATAACTCGGTCATTCACGGATTCCGGCACACCAAGTCAGGCCACATTGAAATATCGGCTAAAGTGGAAACTGAAAATGGCTGTGAATACATGGTGTTGGAGTATCAGGATAATGGTTCGGGCGTCCCGGAAGAGATTGCCGACCGAATTTTTGAACCCTTCTTTACCACACGGGCGGAAGACGTCGGCAGTGGTATGGGGCTTTACTTAATTAAAACAATTGTGGAAAAAGACCTGAAAGGTAGTATTCGGTTGGATAAAAGCTACACCCAAGGGGCAAAGTTCATTCTTAAAGTACCCACACAGTTTGCGGAGGAAGAGGCCCCGTTAAACTGAGAGTGACGTGCCTGAGATTTTCGTGATGTACTCTATTTGCTGGTTTCCTGCGTCTTTTGAGCGCTATCGTTCTGATTTTTCACTTGCTGCTTAAGCGCTTTTTCCCGTCGCTTTTGTTCCACAATTTCTTTTCGTTTTTTGCATAAGTCAATGACGCGCATTTTTTGAACCGGAGTCATATCATTCCAGTTGAATCGCTCGTTTCTGCTACGAAAACAGCCCAGACAGTATCCCTTTGCATTTGTCGTGCAGACACCAATGCAGGGACTAGGGACGGGAAATAATTCGAATTGCGTCGGTTTCATATATACTCTGGCATCTGAAAAGAGGGCGATAACGCTGTCATTGTTTCAAATAAGTTTAGCCTCTTTATTGGGGGAGATGTACAGCGGTTTTGTCATTTGGAGCTGTTATGATCATTCAGAGAGTGCTCTCATGTGGATTACAGTCATTACAACAGGGATGTATCAATGAGTCTTGAGCTGTTCGCCGGTAAGGTGGCGCTGGAACGTATCCGGGAAGAAGGGTTGAGTGCCCAGCAAGTTAAACTGATCGTGGGGGCATCTGGTGGTCCTAAATGGTTGGTGCTCAGTAAGCTCGACCAGTACTTAAATGATGAGTTTCTTACCAGTGCTGACCATCCTATTGAATTGATGGGCTCATCCATTGGTTCCTGGCGGATGGCCTGTTATGCGCAGCAATCTCCGTCGAGTGCGATCGAACGTCTTCGGGAAGCGTATTCAACCACAGAGTACAGTGGTAAACCGACTCCCAAAGAGGTGACAGAAAGTGCCCATCAGATTTTGGAACACGCGCTGGGAAGGCCTGGTGCTCATGACAGTCATCACAAGTACATAGTCTCAAATCAAGCTCGCCCTTTACACGTTGTAACTGTGAGAAACCGACGCCTGTTTAATCATGCCTCTCACCTGGTACAAGGGGTTTCAATCGGGTTAGCTGCGTTAGGCAATCCGGTTTCCAGTCGGGTAGTGGAGGGGCTTTTTCCTCGTGTGGTGTTTTCCCAATCAACAGCATCATCTCCTTATCGTTCTGCTCCGTCCGGGGAACACATTCAGTTAAGTGAAGAAAACCTCTGTCCCGCTTTGATGGCTTCCGGAGCCATCCCTTTTGTATTAGAACCCATTCGGGTGCCTGGCTCCAAACCGCGTTGGCATTGGGATGGCGGGTTGGTGGATTACCACTTCCAAGGGCCGTTCAAAACAAAGCAGGATTTGGTGCTGTATCCGCACTTCTTTCCGGAATTGATTCCCGGTTGGCTCGATAAGGGCTTGCCTTGGCGTCGGGTTAAACCGGACGACTACGACAATGTGGTGGTGCTGTGTCCATCAGCGGAGTTTATTCGCAGTTTGCCAGATGCACATGTTCCAGACCGGAAGGATTTTACGGCGTACGATAACTCAACACGCATTCGGCAATGGCAGCAGGTCATTCATGAATCCGAACGTTTGGTTGAGGTTTTACATGAAAGCCTGGTTCGGGATCAGTGTCGTAGTCTGGTGAAACCATTAAGCCAGATGGCCCGGTAAGTTGTTTTTTATTCTGAATCAAGTTAGAGCGCTTTCGAAATTTCGAAAGCCTCGAGATGATGGATACATGAAGTCGTTTATTATGTTACTTGCAGAACGACCTTGCCTAGGGTTTTTCCGGATCTTAGGCATTGAATAGCGTTATGAGCGTCTTCAAAAGCAAAGGTATGACCGACATGGGGTGGTGAAATTTCAACCGACATCATGTCTTTCACTAAAGCACGCATTAGTGGCATCTGATCCCACAACCAGATCAGGTTAAATGCCATGACGGATTTATTTTCACTGATCATATCCATGACATCGTATCTTGGACGTAATAGGTATTGTTTTGCTGCTTTTAGGTAATTAGGGCGCTTTTCGCCCGGCGTGAACTCGGCAGCACCAAATACAACTAAGCGACCCATAGGTTTCATGGCTTTATAACTGGCGGTTTGAATGTCGCCGCCTATGGCATCCAACACCAAATCCGGGGTTAAGTTGAGCCGGGCGAGTTGTTTGCCGAAATTGTCTTCACGCACATGGCAGTGTTCAAATCCCAGGGAATGTAAAAAATCCACCTTGTTTGATGTGGAAACAAACCCTACAGGTTTTGCTCCTAAGGCCTTACAAAGTTTCATGGCTTGCAAGCCAACTCCGCCGCCTGCACTTTGAATGAGTACTTGTTGTTCAGATTTAATGTTGCCTAACTCTTTCAGCGCATACCAAGCAGTGAGGGTTTGAACCAGGTAGGCTGCACCCTGATCGAAGCTCCAATCGTCTGGCAATGGCTGAAGCTGATCGGCTGTCACGTCTATAGTGTCGACATAACCACCAAAGCGGGTTACGCCCATCACTCGGTCACCTACCTTGAAGCCTTCGGTTTGACTTTCTGTATGAAGTGCGGCTTGTTCTGATACCTCGATTACAGTTCCTGCGTATTCCAGACCGGGGATGAAGGCACCTTTTGGCGTTGCGGAATATAAACCTGCTAGTGCAAAAATATCGGCAAAGTTTAACCCGACGGACTTAACGGCGACACGAATCTCACCGTTAGCGAGGGTGGGGAGTGGCTCGTTCTTAAGTGCCAGGCGTTCAATATTTCCCGCTCTCGGGGTTTTCCAAATCCGTCGATCCATGGTTCTAGGTTCCTTGTTTTACGTCCTTTTACGAAACGGTCTATGCAGGGAGGCTTTGTCCAACCCCCCCTTGACTAGCTGTTTCCTGGGCTACAGGCATTCCTTGTTGATGACGTGCATGAGTTTCATCAAATATGGAATATGATGAGATGCTAGGGCTAGTCCCGACGTAAGTATGGACACCGATATGTCTCTGTCCGGATCTGCCCAGCACATTTTGTTGATCAACCCGATGTGCCCAAAGGCATTTTCTGTATTTTGTCCCCACATGCCTACCGGGTTGGCACCAAGCATCAGACCCGCGCTGTACCGCATTGGAATCATCATGGTTCGGTCAAAGCTGCAGCCACCGAAGGCTTGTGTAGCACGAACAACGGTTTCCGGTTGAAGTACTTGTTTGCCGTTCCACTCCCCTTTGTTTAACAGCATTTGGTAGAAGCGGGAAATTTCTTCGGCGGATGCATAAAGGTTAGCGGCAGGAAGGGTACAGTCCATCCAGCGATCGTCGTTTGAAACCATTGCTGCTTCAGGGAAGGAAGCGCCCAATGCGCGTTTTACCAGCCAGGACATAGGGAAGGGCGCATTGGGGCCGGTGGCGTAATTGGTTGCGACTTGATCTCTGTGTTCTTTTGCCAGGCCGTAGGTAAAGTAAGTCATGTCCATTGGCTGGCGGAAGTGTTGATCCAGATACTCATTGATCGTAGTACCCAACACTTTTTTCACTACTTGCTGAAATACAAAACCACCGGTAATGGCGTGATAGGCTAACTTGCTGCCATCAACCGTAATTGGGCGAGAGTCGCATAAGAGTTCCCATACGCGAGCTTCGTCGTAGATGGTATCCAGCGGTAGGCCTTTAGGTAAACCGGGAATGCCACCTCGGTGAGATAAAATCTGGTGCAACGTAATGTTGGCTTTACCGTGTTTGGCGAATTCCGGCAGGTAAAAACTCACCGGATCTAGCAGATTAACCGCGCCTTGTTCTGCCATTTTATGCATCACTAATGCGGTGACTGCTTTTGAGGCGGAATACAAACACACCGGCATATCGGCGGCTGCCGGTACTTTAAATACGTGTTCAGGATCATCCGGGCCATTGCCAGACGCATGACCAATGGCACGATGCAGCAGAATTTTCCCGTTCTTGCGTAAACAGATGCTAATAGCGGGCTGGGTGCCGGTCAGGTACAACTGTTCCACTGTATTCCAGATTCGCTCTTTGGCAGGTTCAGTCATACCTACCTGCTCACCGAAAACCTCATCTGGCATGATGTGAGTAATGTCTGAGAGCGGAAATTGGGTTCTGTTCAGATGGAACGCTTTGCGTAGTAAATCCACATGGGTTATAGAGAAAGTCATGCTGCTTTTCGTTTCCTGATGCAGTTTATTCTTTTTATGAGTGTGCACTATGTGTTCGTTACCGACTCATGGCAAGCCCAGAATACTAACCTGTTTACTCAGACTTTGCAGTGACCAATTAGGACATAGCAAATAGGCTTGTATGAATTAGGATAATTACTCAGAAAGCGGTTGGTTGCATAGTCGCTCGGAAATTAATCCCCAGAAAACCGAGTTTTCGGAATTATGGAATTGCCAGCCCAAATGGGTAGTGCAACTTTCGCAGAGTACCAGCGTCCAATAAAACCCCGGAAACCATGAGTGAGCGGATTGTGGGTCGCCGACAGGCATGCAATGCCAAACCTGATTAAAGCAACGAAATACAAAGGTCACCCCGTAGGGGTTGCATTGAATGTGCTCGTGGTTGCCTTCCATCGCGATTGAAAATTCATCCTTTGTGATGATTTGTCGGCAGGCTCTGCAACAGATAATGGCATCTCGTTTGGGGTCTTTGTCATGCTGACGATCTTTCTGGAAGGTGAGCTGATCCTCTGTCAGTAAGGCTTCCTGTGGGTCTTTCATTTCAGCGACCGCAAGAATACCGCCAGAACGTAGAAAACTTTGAGCGTCGATAGTGCGGGGTTTCTGTCGGATAATCACAATTGGGCCTATGTTAGCATTGCACACATTATAAAAAATACTCTCACGGATAAGAGGGTAAACACAAAAGGTGATTTATGTATAAACACATCTTAGCATCAGCTGTTTTGGCTGGTACGGGGTTTTTAGCTGGTATCAGTTCGGCATTTGCCGGAAGTTGGACGCTTGAAAAAGAATCCGATGGCATCAGTGCATACACACAATTTTCCGAAGAACTGGGGTATAACCGGGTAAAACTGGAGATGGTTGTGGATGCTCCGGTCTCGTCTTTGGTTTCAATCAATACCGATGCAGCCTCACTGAATCAATGGATGGAAAGCTTTGATGAAGTGGAAGTGGTCAAACAGGACAGCTGGCACGATTATGTTTTGTATGTCACGTACAACTTCCCGTTTCCCTATCAAGACAGAGATTCGTTGAGTCGTACTCTGGTATATAAAAAGGAAAATGGTTCTGTGGTGGTGAAGTTCTTACTGGAAGACGAAGGTAAGGCTCCTTCAGAGGATTACATCCGGATGGACTACATTGATGGTGCCTGGGAATTTACCCCGATCAATGATCAGCAAACCAAAGTTGTGTATACCAGCTTGGTGTCACCGGGTGGCGAAGGCCCTAAATGGGTGATTAACGCCTTTTCATTAGATGTGCCTTTTACCTCGTTTGAGAACCTGAGAGAGAAGCTAAAAGAATATCAGCCGCGTGCGATTTCTTTGGAAGAAATACCGCTGGAAAGTGAGATTGTTTTCAACTAATCTTGCACACCGAAAACCACCCGGTGATACAGAGCAGGGTGGTTTTTTATTACTTAACCCAAGAGGATGTTTAGTTATGTCTAAAAAGAGGTCCGCTAAAGTTAAAGCGGCCAATGCACAGGCGAAACTGTCACCTACAGTGTCCGATCAACGGACGATTAAGGTAAGAAATCCGTTTGCTCTTGATCCTTTGATGAAAAAGGGTGGAGCACACGATAAAACTTTCAAGTCAAAACGTAAATCAGCCAAACACTTGCTCCGCAAGCAACTTGCGGAGCTTTCCTTTCTTTCCTTCGTCTCTCTTCGTTTCGTTTAGCTACCTGCTTCTTATCAGTTGACCTATAACTTACAGCCAACTTATTTCTATACCCACAGAGAAAACGCGCCCATAGTCAGGAAGTCCGCCTTCTGATCCATAATAGGAAGGAAGTACGTTGTCGCGATCAAATACGTTGGATACGTCCGAGAAGACTTGAACGTGTTTACTGAATTGTTGTTCAAAATGCAGGTCAGTGCGGTAATAATCCCGGGCATCGTCTGGTGAAAAGTTGGATGTCGCATCAGCTTCCGTGTAGTCCCACATTATACGTTGCCAAACCCCTAATTGTGCATCCAGTTCCGTAAAGCGGTACTGAACGCCAAGGTTGGTGATCACACTAGGGAAGGCAGAATATTCAACATCGTCGCGGTCATTTTCGCTTTCAACATAAGACACATTGAAATGGGTGGTCCAGGCATCGATTAACCATTTATGAGTAAGCTCAGCCCCCCAGGATTTATTGTTGTTTACGTTTTCATAAACGTTAGAGGTACCCTGGCCACTGGGAATCAGGGTTATGGCATCCTTCCATTCGCTGGTGAAGAGCACAAGCTCGGTTTGATGATGCGGAGTATTATGAATCAGTGCCCATTCATAAGTATCTATGGTTTCCGGTTCGATTTTCAGGTTTTCTTCAATAGTGGTGCCAGACCCCAGACGCTCAATGGCTGTCGGTGCCCGGAAGGCATGGCCGTACATAAGTTTGGTGGTCAGGCTTGGCGATATTTTAAAGATGGCCCCAAGACGTGGTGATGTATGGGAGCCAACGTCTGAGTAATCGTCCCATCGAACGCCATATACCAGGTTAAACTGATCTTCAAAAAGTGCGGTTTTCGCCTGGAAGAAAATGTGGCGGATATTTCTGGAAGACCCTTGGTAGGGGTTATCGTAAAACTGTCGGGTGAAACCACTACTGGTTCGGCGACGGACGCGTGAATCGTTGACAGATTGATAGTCGTAACCCAGGCCAACTACCCATTGGGTGTTTAGATCCAAATTGTTTTGTTTCACATGCAGATTGGCGCCGCTTCGATCTTCATCGGACGACTGATGAATGGTGTGCGGACAATAAATCGGATTCGGGTTGGGGCTGGCTTCTGTTGATTTACACGGCAGTGTGATACCACTCAAGGTGGTTAACTGGGCCGGGTAAAAGTTGGAGTCGTAAGTCCAGTCCTGATGGCTGCGCCAATGATAGGCCTGAGTTTTGACTATGATGTCATACGCGAGAGATCGTTCGTAAGAAGCGGAGCCCAAGACGTAGTCTGAATCGTTCCCGGTAAGATCGCCTTGACGGGCGAGACTGGTGCTTTGTACATCAAAAAAGTCAGGAATGCTTTGAAAGAACTGGGTACCAATGCCCTGAAATTCTTCTGCATTGAAATTATTAACAAAGCCCATCAGATTGAAACGGCCTTGCTTAAGGTCACCGTGCGTCAGGCTAAAGTAACCCGAGGTGTTTTCGTATTTCTGATCGCGCTCGCCTTCGCCATCTAACCCTGTGATAGGGTCTGTGTAGTGAAATTCCAGGTCATGTTGATCTTCCTTTCGATAGGCAAAACCAACGTTGAGCTGTGTAGCTCCTAGTTTCCAGCCTGAAGTAAAGGAACCTTGGTGGTAGAGAGGGGCGCCTGTGGCCGCACGAGTGGTGAGATAGTCGCCTTCGGTTTTGTCCAGATTGTAAGACACTACACCGTGGAAGGC
>JBFHTA010000115.1:0-11803 GCA_041590855.1 Pseudomonadales bacterium | reverse complement strand
TACTGCAGAAACTCAATCAGTGTCGCCGGATCGCCGTGTTTTTGATGAAATGCGCGGGTAACATCACTCTTTAAATCATTCGTGATGCTGGCTTTCATAACCCGGAATTGCATTTTTAGTTTTTGATGGGATCTGGCCGTCGGATTATCCCGAAATGCCTGGCTGGCCAATTGGATAGACATTACTTTATTTTTAACGCCCAGATTATTGCTGATGATTGCCAAAAAAGGCCCATCACTTAAATGATCAAAGCGTTTAAGCAGGTACGCAGAATACACCACGCCGCCGATGATAATGGCCGTTAATGCAAGAACATTGAGAACCGGGACAAGATGTTTGGTCTTGGTCAAAACGATTATTTCACCTCAATCGCTCTGACTTGCCATACCGACTTATTGTAGTAGAGATCATTTTTGATCTCGGGATGTTTTGAGAAAGGGAATACAACGAACAAGGGACCTCGATCATCCAACGTCAACTCTTTATCGTTTTCATGAGTTGCCAGAATGACTTGATATTTTTTCAGGTCAGCGGTACTGATATCTGCTGAATAGTCGTCCCAGGCATAAACGGTGACCTGGCTGCCTCTGGCTCCCAGTTGTGACAAGAGATCAGTAAATAAGGGCCCTTTGTAGGTGACGGGAACGTCCGTAATATGGTTTGTTGTGGTAATGACTCGCTGGGGAAGGTTGCTCACGGCCTCACGATCAATGATGGCCATGCTGTCCTGATTGGTGAAGGTGATATTGCCACTGACTTCAACCAGTACATCATCGGTTGGATTAGCTAGGTCAGCAAAGGCGGATGATGTATGTAAAATAAACCAGCACAATAACAGGCGAATTTTTAGAGGCATAGAAGGTACTCTTAGAACTTACTTTAAATCGAGTATAGACCTAAAATAGTAAACAAGTCTGATAACAAAAAACGTTAATAATGAGTATAGAACCGGATGCCTCCCTTTGTCCTTTATGCGGCCATCGCAATCATTGTGTAATGGCGGACGATACGTTTTCAGAATTGGCTGTTGATCAAAGCCGCGCTGATTTAAGTGCCAAATCGAGTAATTTGGCAAATGAATGTTGGTGTATGTCGGTCAGCTTCCCAGATAACTACTCCGATCTGCTTTCTGAAAAAGACATTGATACTCGATGCCTGTGCCCGGCCTGTCATAAAAAGCTTTCTGAGGCTCCTTAACGGATGACTCATTCATGCTGATTGAATCCTGACTCCTCTTGTAGTTTTTCAGCTTCGCTGTGATAATCGCGCCTCGCTTGAGGTAGGCGATGTTCTGTATGTTTCAGAAATTGCCTTTAAACGGGAAGTCGTGTGCTTACTAATTTAACCCTGAGGTTGAGTTTGTAAAAGGCCGACGCTGCCCCCGCAACGGTAATGGAGTTAAGTTCAGCGGAACGCCACTGTGGAGCGTCCGGGACATGTTAATGAAATGTCATGGAAACCCATGGGAAGGTGCTGAACGAAAGAACCTGCATTCTGTGCAGACGTTCTTTACTGCTAAGCCCGGAGACCGGCCTGAAGTCGTTCATGATGTTCGAACTGCAGACAGAGTGTCTGTCGGTTTGATTGTACGTATTCACTGAAACGTGCGGAGGGCACGTTTAACGGTAGGATTATGATGTTTCGACAAAAACTTTCCCCATCCCTTATCTTTTTATCAAGCAGTTTGCTTTTACCAGTTGCGGTTCAGGCCGACGAATTAAACACTCAACAAAATGCAGCAAATCAAGGTTTAACGGTGGTAACGGCCAATCGCTCGGCAATGTCGGTGGATGAAACACTGGCGTCTGTTACTGTCATTACCAGAGAAGACATCGAGCGCTCTCAAATCCGTTCGACGGAAGAGTTGTTGCGTAAGCAAGCTAACTTGACCGTTAAAAAAGACGGCGGAAAAGGTCATGGGAGTACGGTATTTATTCGTGGAACGAACTCCAGTCATGTATTGGTGTTGATTGATGGCATTAAAGTGGGTTCAGCCACTCTGGGGTTGACCTCATTTCAACATATCCCGGTTGAGCAGATTGAGCGAATAGAGATTGTAAAAGGCCCGCGTTCTAGTCTCTATGGATCTGAGGCCATTGGTGGGGTAATACAGATTTTCACCCGCAAAGCAGGTAATAAGCCGTTCAGCCCTAGAGTGTTCGTTGGGGCGGGATCGGATCAAACTACTGTGGCGTCATTTGGAGCTTCAGGCCGAGTAGATGATACAGGTTATAGTGTGCAGCTAGCTCGAGAGCAAACAGACGGTTATGACGTTAAGAGAGACAGAGAGAACGATAAAGACGGATACAAAAATTTGTCTGCATCTGTGAATCTTTCTCATGACATCAACGAGGAAAATCGCGTTACCTTTAACTATTTGCGTGTGTCTAACGATTTGGATTTCGATGCAAATAATCAATACGCCAATCATTCCAAAGGAGTGAATGAGGTTATTGGTGCTGGTTTCACTTCGCAGGTAACGGGTAACTGGGAAACCCGCATCAATGTTGGAAGAAGTACCGATACCATTGATAGTTATAAAAGCAGCGTATTGGATAGCAAGTTCAAGAACATCAGAAATACGGCATCTTGGATTAATACACTAGATACTACGTTCGATACGCTCTTTATGGCAGGCGTTGACTATCAAAGGGATAAAGTGAAATCCCAAACTAACTATGAAAAAGATTCAAGAATCAACGTTGGGTATTTCTTGCAGGCGCAACATGCTTTGGGTAACAGCGCTTTTGAAGCGAGTGTCCGGCTAGACGACAACCAACAGTTTGGTTCTCATTACACAGGATCAGCAGCTTGGGGCTATAGTTTTGATAATGGCACACGTTTTCATACGTCCTACGGTTCTGCATTTAAAGCTCCAACCTTTAATGATTTGTATTACACACCGGGAGGAAATCCAAAGTTAGACCCTGAAACCTCTAAAACGTTAGAGATAGGGCTTGCAGGGGCTATTGAGGCATTCAATTGGTCAATTACTTGGTTTCAGACGCATGTGGATGATCTGATTCAATGGGATCTTGATCCGGTAACATATAATTTTACGCCAGATAATGTTGATAAGGCTCGTATCAAAGGGGTGGAATTGGCTGCTGATACAGTGTTTTTTGATTGGGTGATTAAAGCAGATCTTTCATTGATTGATCCTGAAAATCGTGGTTCAAGATTTGATGGTGAGGATCTTATATACAGACCAAGCCAATCGTTTACTCTGAATATGGACAGAGACTTTGATAAGTTTTCGACAGGTCTAACCCTGGTGGCACAAAATGAACAGTCCTATGAGGACTATTCGGTTTGGCCAAGTGAGTTAGATACCATAGAAGGTTTTGTCACTGTCGATTTAAGAGCAGGTTATAAGCTGACAAATGATATTACGCTGCAAACCAAAGTAGAGAACTTGTTTGAGGCTGATTACGAAACCAGCAAAGATTTCCGTCAACCCGGCTTAACCTATCTGGTGTCACTCACTTACCAGCCGTAAGTTTCCTAAACGTTTAATCATAAAAAGCCACTCATACAAAAGGGTGGCTTTTTAGTTTTTATCCCCTAATCCATTCTTTATAATGCGAATCTTTCAAACCTTCCCGTTGTTAGGACAATCTATGAATCTTGTGACTGTAGCTGTAGGTGCCTTGTGTTGGTTAATTGCACTGGTATTTGGGTATCGTTCTGTAAAATACAAAGAAACAGATGGTCGACTTAAGGTGATGCGAGCGACCTTGGGAGACAAGCGCGGCGTGTTGTTTTTTCGGTTTACTTATGTAGCCATGCCGTTATTTGTAGGAACGATTATTTTAATTGCCGGTTTTCAGGGTACAACCATGTCAGAGTTTCTATCTGGAACCCGTTAATCATTAATTCCACCAACTGACTGATGGTGAAGCAGGATGCTGAATACACTTTCGACGTTTCTACTTCTTCCTATTTTGTTGCCTCAGGGCATTTATGTGCGTTTAACCACGCCGAGATTACCAGAAGCCAAGGGGCTGCGATCTGGTGTGATCGGGCAGGGCGAGCCTCTTAAAATTATGATTTTGGGAGACTCGGCGGCTGCTGGTGTCGGTGTGGACTGCCAGTCTCAGGCATTGTCCGGTCAATTGATTGCTCGTCTGAAAGAGCACTATCAGGTGTCCTGGCGGTTGGAGGCTACGACGGGAGACAATACCCAGGATGTGATACGGCGCTTGGAACAGTTGGAGCCGGAAGCGTTCGATTTGGTGATTACCTCGGTTGGGGTAAATGATGTGACTTCGAGTGTTTTACCGAGCGATTGGCTGATTCTTCAGCAGCAAATGGTTAATCTGCTGTGTCGAAAGTTTTCAGCTGAAACGGTATTGATGACGCCAGTGCCGCCGATGCACCTGTTTCCCGCGCTACCTCAACCGCTTAGATGGTGCCTGGGATTAAGAGCGAGCGAACTTAATCATCGATTGAAAGACCTGATTCAGGTGAATGAGGCATGTCTCCTGATTGAACCAGGCTTTGAACTGGATCAGTCCCTGATGGCCAGTGACGGATTTCATCCGGGGCCTAAGCTCTACGAGCACTGGGCTGACGTACTGACCAAGAAGATTTGTCAGTTACAAACCTGAGTGCTCGTGTTTCGTTTCAGGGTTACTTAGTTACGATAAAGGGTTTGAATCAGGTGAAAGCCGAATTGGGTTTTCACAGGCCCGTGCACTTCAAGAATGGCCTTCTTAAATACGACTTGATCAAAGGCTTTAACCATTTGCCCTGGTCTGAATTCTCCTAAATCCCCGCCTTTTTTACCCGACGGGCATTGTGAGTATTTTTTAGCGAGTTTGGCGAAGTCTTCACCCAGCTGGATACGCTTTTTAAGCTTTTCGGCTTCTGCGGCGGTTTTCACTAGAATATGTCTTGCACAGGCGATCATTGATTTATCTCAAGTAATGGTAAATTGATCATTATACCTGATCTCTCAGAAAGCGAGTAACTGCCTGTGCTCAATGGTTTTTTCGGATTAGATGCGACAATTTGTCGCAGTGACATCATCCGAGCATAAGAGATAATGCCAATCATGAATTCGACTCTTGAAAATATCACACAAAACAAGAACCTAAGGTTGCTTTTCCTGCTTAGGAATATCGCTATTCTTGGGCAGCTTTTGTCTGTTTCCATCGCCTATTGGGGGTTTGGTTTAGGCATTGCGGTAGAACCCATGCTGGTCGTGGTGGCCGGGCTAGTGCTGGTGAACGTATTCACAGCTTACCGTTTGAAGCACCAGGGCACTCAGGGTGTATTAGCAAGACACGAAGTGTTTGTTCAATTGTTGATTGATGTCCTCGCTCTGGCCGTTCTTATTTATTTCAGTGGCGGTATTTCCAATCCCTTTATTGGTTTCTTTATTTTACAGGTGGTGATTGCAGCGATTCTTCTTGAGTCTGTCTACACCTGGTTAATTGTGGCGATTACCGGCTGTGCCTATCTTATCTTGTCCTACGTGAGTTATGACGTTGCTGGCTTGACTCATGGCGGAATGGGCGCGACGGGTCATGCTGATATGGCAGGTCACGCGGGACATGAAGGGCACCAGTCAGGGGCATTAACGTTTAACCTCCATCTGCACGGGATGTTCTTGGGGTATGTGATTGTGGCAGTGCTGGTGGCTTTTTTTGTGGTTCGTATGGCAAACAACCTTAGAGAACGGGATCAGGAGCTCTACCGCATTCAGCAGCAAGCCTATTCAGAAACTGAAATCATGAAGCTCGGAATGTTGGCTGCAGGGGCGGCACATGAATTGGGTACGCCGTTGAATGCCATTCAGTTAGCCACGGATGAGCTAAAAGCAAGCTTGACTGACAATGAAGAAGTACAACCGACGTTGAGCTTGTTAGGGCGTCAGGTAACCCGTTGCTGTCAGTCGGTAAACGATCTGATGATGGTCGTTCGCCAGCCAAGAGCGATGAACGCGGCAGAAGTCGAACTCAATCAGTTCTTGCAAGACCTGTCGGACAACTGGAGTCATCTTAATCCGACTAAACGCCTGGTGTGTCAGCTAGCGGAAACCACGGGAGTTCGAATCGTGGCTGATAAATTGTTGTCTCAATCCATGATTAATTTATTGGATAACGCGGCACGGGTGTCAGAGGACAGTGTCCAACTGATCACACGTGCGGCTCAGGGAAAGGTGGAAATTATCGTTGAAGATACCGGGCCGGGTATGCCGGAGCACGTTCAACGAAACCTCAAGAATCATATGCCGGTGACGGATGAACAGGGTAAGGTCCGATTGGGCTTGTTCCTAGTGAATACGTTAGTTCAGCGCATAGGTGGCAGTTTAGGCTTTACCAATTCATCTTCGGGGCACTCTCAAGTGATCCTGACCATACCTGTGGCAGAACAAACGGCGGGTGAAGGAGCGAATCATGTCGGATAAAGATCCAACCCCGAATGCAGATCAACCTCAAAACAATGATTGGGATGAGCAAGATCAACCCAGTGTCTTGATCGTTGATGACGACCTGGATTTTTCGGAAATCCTGGCCATGTCCTTCAAGCGTAAAGGCTTTCGATACAAGATTGCACACGATGTGGCCGAAGCCGATGTGTTGATTGAACAGGAAACTTTCGACTACGCGACTCTTGATCTGCGCATGCCTGGTCCGTCGGGGTTAACCCTGATTGAGCGCTTTGTTGAGAAAAGCCCAGGTGTTCGTATTGTGGTTTTGACTGGTTATGCAGGTATTAATACGGCGGTGGATGCGATCAAGCTGGGCGCTGTCCATTATCTTGCAAAGCCCGCATCGATTGATGAAATCATTACTGCCATGACAACCTATCAGGCCAACCCGGAACAACCCATTGCCGAGAAGCCAAATACTATTGGCATGTTGGAATGGGAACGCATTCAACAGGCACTTTCTGATAACGATTTCAATATATCAGCCACGGCAAGGCAGTTAGGAATGCACCGCAGAACCTTGCAAAGAAAGCTGCAGAAAAAGCACTACCGAGAGTAGTTCATCTCTCAGGATTGATTGAAAAGATAATTTTTACTGGTGGGGCTATCTCACCGGTACGGGCCTTCTTGTGCCTGAAAAAACAGAAATACATAAAGTTAGCGAATAAGCGTTCGTAGAAAAGTTCGTAAATTAAAGGGGAAGCAGTATGAAATATTCCACTCCGTATTTAGCCGCAGTGCCTTTATTGCTTGGTAGTTTGATTGCCAATGCCAGTGATGTGCAAGATCAGGATGTAAATCATAGTAAGCACTCCAAGGCAATCCAGATCATTGGAACGGCAGAAGATACTTCGATCGATACCTATATGACACCAGAGTCATCGGCCATCACTCACCCAATTAAAGATTCCGGGGAGCTATTGCGCTCGGTGAATGGTGTGACCGCTTTGCGTCGGGCCGGACATGGCTTTGATCCAATCATACGCGGTCAACAGCAGGGCCAGCTGAATATTCTGTCGGATGGTGGCCATATCGTCAGCGCGTGTCCGAGTCGTATGGACCCTGCGACCAGCTATATTGGCATGGAGTCTTTCGACAGCGTGACGGTTATCAAAGGCAATCGTTCAGTGATCTACGGAAGTGGCGGTTCCGGTGGTACGGTAATTTTTGAACGTCAGCGTCCGGTGTTTGAAGACGGCAAGTTCTATCAGGGCAAGATAACCTTGGGGCATACGGATAACTCCGAAGCCACCAGTGGTTCTGTGGATGTATCCGTGGGCGGTAGCAAAGGATTTATTCGTGCATATGCTGAGAAAACCGACTCCGGTAATTACGAAGATGGCAACGACAATACAGTGTCCTCGGCGTATAAGTCCTTAACCCAGGGAATCATGATGGGGGTGGATGTGACCGAGGCTGATTACCTGCAATTAGGTTTGGAGCAAAGCCGACAAGATGATGTTTATTACGCCGGTAATGGCATGGACTCGCCGTATGCCGATGCCGACCATATCCGGGCTAAGTGGGTTCATGAAGCGGCTATTGGTTTTGTTGATGATTTTGAGTTGAGCGTTTATCGAAGCGACGTAAATCACCTAATGGACAACTACACTGTGCGGGATCGCCGTCCGGTTATGGGTATGCCGCCGATGCCAATGGACATGGCAGCACCGTCCAGCACTGATAGCTGGGGTGGCCGCTTATTAGCGAATAGCTATTTGGATTCGGCGGATGTACGTTACGGGCTGGATTATCGTGCCAGCAATCAGAAGGCAACCCGTTACATGGATAACGACCGTGATTACGGAAACGGCTTTACCATGTCCACCTCCATCTTATGGCCTGATGCGCAGTTGAGAAATACCGGGGTATTTGCTGAGGTGGATTATTTCTTATCTGATCAGGATACCTTGAGAGCAGGGCTTCGTGTGGATCACTGGACAGCAGAGGCCAAAGCGGCAGATGATACTTACAATATGATGCCTGCCCGTACACCGAACGAGCTTTATGAAACCTACTACGGTTACGAGACTGATAAGCGCTCAGAAAATGAAGTCAGTTTGGTGATTGGTTGGGATCGCAAGTTAACCGATACCCTGAGCTTCAACCTAAACCTGAGCCGAACTGCGCGTGCACCGGAAGGCACTGAACTGTACATTGCGTCTGATAAAGAGAGGATGGGGAACCAGGATGACTGGGTAGGCAATCCGGAACTGGATTTCGAAATTCACCACCAGTTAGACATCAGCTTAAGTCAGGCTTCTCGTGAGTACTCCTGGTCTGCAACGGCGTTTTATGATCAGGTAGAGGATTATATTGAGCGTTATCAGGCGGGTACTGGTATGAACTCAATCATGAAGTACCGCAATGTTGATGCGATGTTGGCGGGTGTTGAGCTGGAAGGTCAGTATAAGTTTACCGATTCAATTTCTACACGCGCTACGCTTGCTTACACTCGGGGCATGAATACTGATGACAGTACGGACCTTGCTCAGATAGCACCGTTGGAAGCGCACCTTTATGCCGACTACAACGCAGCAAACTGGGGAACAGGGTTCGAATGGGTAGTGGCTGATGGCCAAGACCATGTTAACGAAACAAACGGCTTGGATGCGGGAGAATCCAGTGGCTTCGGTGTGCTTCATTGGCAAGCGCATTATAAGTTAATGGATGCTCTGACATTAAAAACCGGTGTTGAGAACGTCTTTGATAAAACCTACGCCTATCACGTAAACGCAGCCAATGTTGATCCGTTCAGCCCGGATGCGGTTCGAGTGAATGAGCCAGGCCGTCAGTTCTGGGTGAAAGGAGAGCTTCAGTTCTAAGGCGCTTTTACGTCAGTTTATATTGTAGTGGTCTAATAAACCCGGACAACGGTAATGCTAATTTAGGGGGAGTGTGTCTTTGTTCTTGTGCTCGCTCAATGTTGTTCGGGTTTAGTGTTTTTTAACGATTGTTAGCGAACGGAATCGCATCGCATAGAGTATATTTGATACGTTAAAAATGTGAGCAAACAGTTTCTTTGTGATGTTGAGTTCTGCTTTAATGGACTTAATAAATTAAAAGAACGAAGGAAGAAGGATTTCTAATGAGCAATAAAAAACGCTATCTCAGCATAGTGGATAATGGATTTCTAATAACTGAGACGGAAGATAGCCCGAAGCATATTGCAAGTCTGTTGATTTATCGAAAACCGGAAGGGGCCGCAGAAGATTACGTTGAGTCCCTTTTCAAGAAATGGCAGTCCGTTAAACAGGCGTATCCTCCCTATAATCTTAAACTAAATATTACCAATCCATTGGCTCCGTATTGCTTCGAAGATCCGGACTTTGACCCAGCGGACCACATTGAATATGTGCGCATGCCGGAGAACAGTTCACGGGAAAAGCTCTACGCTAAAATCTCCGAGCTGCATGAGCCCTTAACAGATCGTTCATTGCCTCTGTGGCGCTGTTACTTTATTGATGGTTTGAGTGAGAACCGTTTTGCTTTGTACTTCCGGGCACATCATTGCATGCTGGATGGCATTTCAGGCGGTAAAATTCTTGCGCACAATCATGCTCCTGATCCGGACACGCTGGATACCCCGCCTTTCTGGGCGAATCCAGACAACCCATACAACAAGAAATCCTCTAGAACTAAACCGTCGTTGGTGGATCGCCTGAAAACCATGGCGTCTAATAACGTAAAGACGGCGATGGGCATTTCCAGAATTTCGACGCAATTGTGTCTTGAAGCCGCAGGGTTAACCAAAAACGCGATTTCCTTACCCTTCACCTCGTCCAAGTCGGCATTGACCGGAGCCATCACCTACAAACGCTCTTTCTCAACGGCGTCTTTGCCAATGGATCGAGTGACGAATCTTCAGAAAATTTCGCGAAACACCCTAAATCACGTGGCGCTGACCTGTTTGGATGGGGCAATCCATCGTTATCTGGATCACATCGGTCGTCCATTAGACGAACCTTTGACAATTACCATGCCGGTGTCGTTAAGACGAGAAGACGCCAAAGTTGGAGGGAACCAGATTGGTTTGGTGGCGACCAAGTTGGCAAACCGAACGGATGATCCTGTCATTCGTTTACGTGAAATCGGTGTTTCATTGCAAAGCATCCGACATCAGATCGATACTTCCCCTGCGACCAGTATTCAGGCGTATTCATTACTAACCAACGGTTTTTCCCAATTGATGGAATCGGCGAGAGCAGCTCAGTTTATTCCTGCCTTGTCTCATACCATTGTGTCTAATGTACCAGGCCCGAAAAAGACCTTGTATCTTGAAGGGGCAACGCTGGAAGAGTGGTATCCGGTGAGCACCTTAGGCCCTGGGCATCGTTTGAATGTGACCATGTTCTCTTACGACGGCCAGCTGCATTTCGGATTGATTGCTTCGAAAGACTATCTTCCTGATTTAAATGTGTTGGGTGGGTATATTTACGAAGCGTTTGAAGAGTTGGAGGCGGTGTTGCAGTCTCCCGATATGGGCACTTCGTTGCTGGAAGCCAAGCGTCAACACAAGCGTTCAGAGACGTTGAGTTAATGATCGCGAATAAATAGTCGTGAATAGATAATTGTGAACTATGAGTCCAGAACTAGTAGTCGCGACCGAGTAGTTTTGAGCTCACTCTGTGAGAGTCAACGGGTGTCTTGAGTTGACTCTCAAAGTGACGATTGTAGTAACGGGCATTAGCAGACTTCATCTTCCTGAAGTTCTGCTTGCTTCAAAAAAGCGTCCAATGCCGGTCGGAACTGGCATTGGCAGCCCATCTCAACCAACATCAGGTAAATCCCTCCAATGACCCGATTGATGAAGACGGTATCTGCTGACGGTTGAAAATCATTCCAGTAGGGTAGGACGGTTTTCCATTCTTTCATAACCTGTTTGTGCACATTTGAACGACCATAGTCGAAGGTATCTTCCTGTTGAAAGGGGATCAGAAAGATATCGGTCCAGAGTTTGTAGAAAGAGTCCGGAATTTCCCGGCCACTGTTTGCACGTACTTTCAGCTCGATAAGAGCTTGATTCAGACCTTGGTAGTCATGAGTAAATGCCGATCTCAGACAGTTCACAAACGCCCGCTTTTGTTCAGGTGTTACCGGGGTCACACTGCCGAAATCATAGACGATGAGCTTGCCGTCTTCGGTGTAGGCAAAGTTTCCGGGGTGTGGATCGCTGTGAAAGCCGTCAAATTCAAACACTTGTCGGGCGATGAACCGGAATAAGTTATCACCGAGCTGGTTGATAGTGGCTTGCGGCAGCTGTTTTGGAACTTCTTTTATGGATAGGCCTTGTTCAATGCTTGTGGTGAGAATGCACTTGGTGGAAAACTGGTCGATGACCGTTGGAATGATGATGTTTTCATC
>JBFHTA010000114.1:0-12041 GCA_041590855.1 Pseudomonadales bacterium | reverse complement strand
ACATGTTAAAACCCAGAACCATGAAAACCGCAGTACGCATTGCCGTGATTGTGGGAACCTTACTGGTCATTATCAATTACGGAGATCGCATCTTTTTGGGCAGTATGCACTCTAATGACTGGTTTAAAGTATTCCTCACCTACATGGTGCCCTTTTTTGTATCCAGCTACTCATCAGCTAAGGCAGAAGCAGCCAGCGATTAGCTCCCGCTTCGGCCCTGGCTGGCCATTAGCTTTTAAATAGGTTTTCCATCTGGTCGGGCTGTTGCCAGGTGCGGCCCGTGCACAACCACAAAAAGCCCAAAGGCAATGACCCACAAGACACCAGCATGACTGATGGCCGTGGCCGTTAATTCGGGTATTATCAGAGGCAAGAACGAGCGTATCAGAGCAGCTATAAACAGCAACGCAAAGGCAAACGCTAATGGTTTGGACGCCTGTAACGGCCGCCCCGTATGCCCGAGACTGACACGTGTAATCATCGATAAAATCATGCCACCGATCGCCCCTACTGTAATCAAATGCAATACCGGGCTAAGACTGTCGATCAAACCGGCACCATAGAACCCCAGTGCAAACAGTCCCCAAGAAATAAAACTAAAGAACAAATGCAAAGACCATAACAAAGGCACCCGGAAACACAGCCAAAACTGTAATCGGGCTAATCGCATTAGATTAGAAATTGCAGACAATAGCGCTACTACAGTGAGGACTTGCCCAGGAACTTCATTCAAGCCATACAAAGCCAGCCCCACCAAAGCCAATAACGTCAACAAGGCAATGGCATCCAACGGCGGAATATTATCGACTTTCGGAATTCTTAATCCGTTGGCAGTAAAAAATGGTAGAACGCGACCGCCAATTATGGCGATGATCAAAGCCACCAGAAAGATCGCACTGTGAATGGCACTGATGGAGAATCTGGCCAAGGTTTCAGACCCCAACACCGCCCCGTAAGACAAGGCATTCAGCACCGCAAACAGCAACAGAATCGGGATAAACATCAAATTCCGCCACATCTTAGCTTTAACAATAGGAGAACCCACCGCCAGCATCAGCCCCAGAAAATACGTTTCATCAACCAACAGCACCAACCAGGGCGATATGCCTTCCCCAAATGCCAACAGCACTCGAGCCAATACCCAAACCGATACCAGCGCCATAAGCGGAACACCCGTGATGGTAGCAATCCCCGTCCAATTACGAACTGCCGTCAGCAAGAAACCGCCGATAATAGCCGTGGTAAAACCAAACACCATTTCATGGGCGTGCCACCACACTGCTCCCCCAACTGGCGTCCACTCAACCACCTGGCCTTTAGTTAATCCGGCCCAATAGAAAGTCCACCAAGCAATCAACACTACAGCCGAGACAGAGCCGATAAGAAAAAGTGGCCGAAACCCTAATCGAAAGAGAGGATGAGGAATGCGATCCTGCGCCATAGTCATTACCTTTAGGTCAAACGTTTACAAGCAAAAGTATCAAACAGATAGAATGATCTCATAGGTATCCGACAGTAAGGCTGAGATACATCAAGTCCCTCTCTATTCATCTTAAATTGACCAAAGTGCTTATCACCATTGGCCCGTATGCGCCAATTTATCCTCTGTCCTGATTCGGCATGGCGAAGCTGAATAACGCTAACCATACTCAGTGAAGTTAAAGAACCTTTGGATCAGCCCCCAAATGAAAAGGATATTTCATGAGCCACTCAGCCCAAAACAAAGCCTCCACAGACTTGAACTCTGTGTCAGGCGCGCATTCAACTAGACTTAAGGCTATGAATACGATTACCAGCCCTAATGATCAGACCGTTCCTTTACGGTTTGTCACCGCTGCGTCATTGTTTGACGGCCATGACGCCGCCATTAACATCATGCGTCGGTTAATTCAGGCACGAGGGGTGGAGGTCATTCACCTGGGTCATAACCGCAGCGTCGATGAAATACTCACAGCCGCCATCGAAGAAGGCGCAGACGCCATTGCGGTCAGTTCCTATCAGGGTGGCCACATGGAATTCTTTCAATACCTCTACGATCAACTTCATGCCTTGAATGCCAGTCACATCCGCATTTTTGGAGGCGGCGGAGGAACCATTACCCCGGATGAGATCAAAGCCCTTCACGACTACGGTATAGAACGTATTTATCATCCGAGAGACGGGCTCACACTGGGTCTGGATAATATGATTGACGATGTAATCAATCGGGTTCGTCAGGCAAAAAATTCTAGCATCAGAGGGGCAACCGATCCTCAAAATGGCAGTTCATCTCGATCCCTGGGACATCAAGCAGACGAGATGCTCTCAAACGGCAAGCATTGGCTGTCTGGCCAAACAACAAAATCTGAGCTGACAAAATCCGACAAATTGATGCTTAGTCACCTACTGACAGCCTTGGAAAATCATCAATTCGAAGAACAACACATTCATGAGCTTAATCAATGCCTTGCACAAAGCGACTCAGTAGCCCCGGTGGTAGGCATCACGGGTACTGGCGGAGCAGGAAAATCATCGCTGACCGATGAACTGTTACTCCGCTTTTGCCAGCATTGCCCCGATAAAAAAATCGCCATTTTGGCCATTGATCCCACCCGACGTCGTTCTGGCGGGGCCTTGTTAGGCGACCGTATTCGTATGAACAGTTTACGTTCAGACAATTTGTTCATGCGCTCTATGGCAACGCGCCGTCAAAATCTGGCCACGAATGCACTGCTGACAGACGCAATTCATCTTTTAAAGCATTCAGGTTTTGATCTGGTCTTAGTAGAAACGGCCGGAATTGGACAAAGCGATTCTGAAATTGTCGACTTGGTGGATATCTCCATGTACATCATGACCAGTGACTTCGGCGCAGCCAGTCAATTAGAAAAGATCGACATGCTGGATTTTTCAGACCTTATCGTGATCAACAAATTTGAGAAAAAAGGATCGCAAGATGCGCTCAGGGATGTTCGAAAACAATACCGTCGAAACCATAACGAATTCAGCCTGTCCGACGAAGCGCTACCGATTATCCCAACCATAGCCAGCCAGTTTAATGATCCGGGGGTCAATCAACTTTTTGCCTTACTGTGCCAGCGGTTAAATAAAGTCAGAGCAAATCAGTGGCCACCCTCCACACAAATGGCCGATCAACTTTCCATGGGGCGTTCCCTGATTCCTGGCGAAAAGATTCGCTATCTGTCTGAAATATCCCAGCTAGGGCGTGACATTCAGCAACAGATACAACACAAAGCCAAGGCTGCCAACAAGGTCCAAGCCTACTTCACAACCCTGACGTTATTGGACGACCCAGACCTGCCAGAGCCATTAACCTTCTACCCGGAAGCAGCGTTAAATAGAGCCGCTCATCAGAACTCTGCATACGCACCTAATCCATCTCACGTCGATGAATCTCTATTAGTCGATGAGTCTCTATTAAAAGTGAGAGCCGCCTACCAGGAAGCCTTACATCAGCTCGCCCCTGAAGATATTCGGCTCTTACAACAATGGGATGTGTTAATCGCTGGAATTAAGTCAGATCAATACACCTATCAAGTACGCGACCGGCAAGTGACTGGCGAGAACTACCAGAGCTCTCTTTCAGGGACAAACATTCCTAAAGTCGCAGCACCGGAGTTTGAAACCTGGGGAGAACGTTTAACCTTCCTGCTGAAAGAACATCTGCCAGGTCATTACCCGTTTACGGCCGGGGTATTCCCCTATCGCCGAAGCGGCGAAGACCCTATCCGCATGTTTGCCGGAGAAGGAACACCCGAGCGTACCAACCAGCGTTTTCATTACATTGCCCAAGGGCAAGAAGCCACTCGGCTTTCTACCGCATTTGATTCAGTCACACTCTACGGCCACAACCCGGACCCAAGACCTGACATTTACGGTAAAGTCGGAAATTCCGGCGTGTCCATTGCCACCCTGGACGACATGAAAAAACTCTATTCCGGCTTTGACTTGTGCGCACCTACAACCTCAGTGTCGATGACCATAAACGGCCCCGCCCCCATCATTTTGGCCTTTTTCATTAACGCGGCTATCGACCAACAGGTTGAAAAGTACATTCACGAGAACAATCTCTGGCCGGAGGTCGATCAGAAACTTAAAATCCTGTTTAAAGATCATCCTCAACCGGAGTATCAAGGCACTCTTCCTTCGGGCAATGACGGATTAGGCTTAGCCCTGCTGGGCACGACCGGCGATCAGGTTATAGATCCAAACACCTACCAGAAAATTAAAGCCAAAACGCTGACTCAAATCCGGGGCACCGTCCAAGCGGATATTTTGAAAGAAGACCAGGCTCAGAACACCTGTATTTTTTCCACTGAGTTTGCCATGCAAATGATGGGTGATATTCAACAATACTTTATTGATCATCAGGTACGAAATTTCTACAGCGTGTCGATTTCGGGCTACCACATTGCAGAAGCCGGGGCCAACCCGATCACCCAACTGGCCTTCACCCTCGCGAATGGTTTCACCATCGTAGAATATTACCTGGCCAGAGGAATGAACATTGATGACTTTGCCCCTAACCTAAGTTTCTTCTTTAGCAACGGAATGGATGTAGAGTATTCGGTGATCGGACGAGTGGCTCGCCGAATCTGGGCAAAAGCCATGCGCGAACGCTATGGTGCATCTGAGCGATCACAGAAACTCAAATATCACATTCAAACCTCTGGCCGATCCTTACATGCCCAGGAAATCCAGTTTAACGACATTCGCACCACGCTTCAGGCGTTATATGCATTATTGGATAACTGCAACAGTCTGCACACCAATGCCTATGATGAAGCCATTACCACGCCCACAGAGGAATCGGTAAGGCGAGCTGTTGCCATTCAACTTATCATAAATAAAGAGCTTGGTCTTAATTTTTGCGAAAACGCGCTGCAAGGTTCTTTCTTGATTAATCAGCTCACCGATCTGGTTGAAGACGCTGTCTACCAGGAATTTGATGCGCTCACCGAACGTGGCGGAGTGCTTGGCGCAATGGACACCATGTACCAACGATCAAAGATTCAGGACGAATCCATGCTCTATGAACATAAGAAACACGACGGCTCGCTGCCCTTAATTGGAGTAAACACCTTTTTGGGCAAAGAAGATGATAGTCCCGCCCTGTCTACGCTTACTTTGTCTCGCTCCACAGAAGACGAGAAACAACAACAAATTGAAAACCTTGCGGCCTTTCACGCCCGGCACCAATCAGAAAAAGAAGGGAAACTTGCCGCTTTAAAAACAACTGTCATCAACAAAGACAACAGTTTTAACTGTCTGTTGGAAACCGTTAAGAGTGCGAGTCTCGGCGAGATCTGCCAGTCCTTGTTCCGCGTAGGTGGCGAATACCGGAGAAACATGTAGAGATCAATGGTTAGGACCCGACTAATAATCCTCTTTCAACCAGAAAGGTTCGATAGCCGACTCGCCTAACCATACTTTCACTTCATCCGGTATCGGGTATGAAATATCAATAATATTTCGCTCGTTCAGTTTTGCTTTGGTAACTATGGGATCAAAGTATTGCTTGAATAAGGTTTTAAAACTGCCATCCTGAATTGCCAGCAGTATTCCCGTTTTAAAGCGTTCTTTTAAATGCTGACTGTCTTTATGGAACCAGAAAAACACTTGAAACGGATATCTCAAGGCGAGATTAGGTTCTACCATTATTTCTTCGGACAGATCTGGCTGCGCCTCTAACTCAGCCCAGGCTTCATGCAAGCCCCGGTGAAAATAATGAAAACGGCCATGACGCAGCATCTTCATTAACACACCGGTGTTGGCCGCACCCACCACCGGCAAATCATTTATTCCGAAAATTTTGAAATCACCCCATTGGCTGCCAAAACCACCGGTGAAAGATCTCAGATCCTCCAGAGTTTTAACCTTGCTGAATTTTGATTCATCCTGTTTTCGAATCAGAAATACCCGATAACCCAACATCCCAGCGTGGATATCAAAAGGAATGTAATCAAAATGCTCTAACAAGGCAGGCTTTGGCGGCAGATACAGTAAATCAACCCGTTTGGTCTTTAGTAATTCTATGCAACGGTTCTGACTCGCAGTCAGTTCCTCCTTACGATACGGGTGCAGTGTCGAACTGCCATATTGGGTGGAGGTTTTGGACAAAATCAAGTTTGCTAAATCAATGCGGTAACCGTATTTCGCCCGTTCCAGCTGACACACACGAACAGAGCCGGTATTTGTTAAGTCAATCGCCTGTTCGTGAGCCTGAGCGCCAGTGACAAAGAAAACAACAAACAACAAAATAACACTATGGAACACGTACTACCTCAATAACCCTATAGGTATGAAAAAACACTGCGTTAGTAGCGTCTGCGGGCATCAACATCAACCGATAGATCAAGCGCCCTCAACTAACAGGTTCATACATTCTTTAGTAGTGTAGACGCTGAAATGGTAATCCTCCTTATTTAGCTCACGCATAAAGAAGGTTTATAGTACACTTCGATAACTCGCATCCTGTGAGTCAGGCCTAAGCCCTATGTATACTTATACCGAACATTATATTTACATCGGAAATTTATACTCATACCGAAAAATGTCTTCAAGAGATGCATTCCGGTACAAAGTAATGTTTAGATAGAACACAGGAACGATAGCTGAACCGGGGTGCATCTGTATCCCTGGGCAATGATTAAGAAAAGAAAACGGAGAAAATGATGCCCTCTTATGACGTAGTGTCTGAAGTCAATATGCACGAGTTAGCCAATGCTGTTGACCAAGCGAACAGAGAACTTGCCACACGATTCGATTTCAGGGGCGTGGATGCTAAGTTTGAATTAAAAGATGGCGTCATTACCACCAGTGCAGATTCGGAATTCCAATTAAACCAAATGGAAGACATTCTGCGTGGCAAGATGGTGAAGCGTGGCGTAGATACCGGATCGCTGGACATCAAAGACCCTGAAGGGGCTGGCAAGCAAGTGCGTCAGGCGATCACAGTTCGCCAAGGCCTTGAATCCGACCACACACGTAAAATCGTCAAAATAATCAAAGACAGCAAGATCAAAGTCCAGGCCGCGATACAAGGCGATAAGGTGCGAGTCACCGGCAAAAAGAGAGACGATCTTCAGCAGACAATGGCACTGTTAAGAGAAGCCAATGTTGGTATGCCGCTGCAATTTAATAATTTCAGAGACTAAAAAACAGTTCGATTCCCGCTTATTAATAATAACGGACCCATTTTGCGGCAGTTGGGTAACCTTTATCGGTTTTTACAAAAGTGTCTGAAAACATTAAAAGAAACGGTCTAAAATAAACCGTTGTTATTTTCAGGATACCTCTTCTAAAACCCTAGAGACTTCCTGTATACTGTCGCGCAAAATTTTTCGAACAGAACATTCGTAGTAGACCCTATAACTTAATAGAGTAATAAAATGACTGATTTATCTAAATACAGAAATATCGGTATTTTCGCGCACGTAGATGCGGGTAAAACCACGACAACCGAGCGTATCCTGAAGCTTACCGGTAAAATCCATAAAACCGGTGAAGTACATGATGGCGAATCTACAACTGACTTCATGGAACAGGAAGCTGAGCGTGGTATTACTATTCAGTCAGCTGCTGTAAGCTGTTTCTGGAACGATCACCGTCTAAACGTTATTGATACTCCGGGACACGTTGACTTCACTGTTGAAGTATATCGTTCTCTTAAAGTTCTTGACGGTGGTATCGGTGTATTCTGTGGTTCTGGTGGTGTTGAACCTCAGTCTGAAACTAACTGGCGTTATGCGAACGAATCAGAAGTTGCTCGTATCATCTTCGTGAACAAGCTAGACCGTATCGGTGCAGACTTCCTTCGCGTTGTTAGCCAAGTTGAAAACGTATTGGGTGCAAACCCACTGGTTATGACTCTTCCAATCGGTCGTGAAGATACTTTCTCTGGCGTTGTAGATGTTCTTACCAAAAAAGCATATGTTTGGGACGAGACTGGTCTTCCAGAAAACTACGAAATTCAAGACATCCCTGCAGACATGGTTGATCAGGTAGAAGAATACCGTGAGAAACTAATCGAAACTGCACTTGAGCAAGACGAAGACTTGATGATGGAATACCTTGAAGAAGGTGTTGAGCCATCAATCGAGCAAATCAAGGCATGTATCCGTAAAGGTACACGTGACCTTGCATTCTTCCCTACTTACTGTGGTTCTGCATTCAAGAACAAAGGTATGCAACTTGTTCTTGACGCTGTTGTTGATTACTTGCCAGCACCGACTGAAGTTGATCCTCAGCCACTTACTGACAAAGAAACTGGTGAGCCAACTGGTGAAGTTGCAACTGTTTCTCCAGACGAGCCACTTCGTGCTCTTGCGTTTAAGATCATGGACGACCGTTTTGGCGCCCTGACCTTTATCCGTATCTACTCTGGTGTAATGAACAAGGGTGACACCATCCTTAACTCTTACACTGGTAAGACTGAGCGTATCGGCCGTATGGTTGAAATGCAGGCTGACGAGCGTAACGAACTGTCTTCTGCGCAAGCCGGTGACATTATCGCAGTTGTTGGTATGAAGAACGTTCAAACTGGTCACACTCTATGTGATCCTAAGCACGAATGTACTCTAGAGCCTATGATCTTCCCTGAGCCAGTAATCTCGATTGCTGTTACTCCTAAGGACAAAGGTTCTACTGAGAAGATGGGTGTTGCTATCGGTAAGATGGTTGCAGAAGATCCATCATTCGTTGTTGAAACTGATGAAGATTCAGGCGAAACCATCCTTAAAGGAATGGGTGAACTTCACCTGGACATTAAAGTAGACATCTTGAAGCGTACTTACGGTGTTGAGCTAGAAGTTGGTAAACCACAGGTTGCATACCGTGAAACCATCACTACTCCACTTGAAGATTCTTACACGCACAAGAAGCAGTCTGGTGGTTCTGGTCAGTTCGGTAAGATCGACTACCGCATCAAGCCTGGTGAGCCTAACTCTGGTTTCACGTTCTCTTCAACAGTTGTTGGTGGTAACGTACCTAAAGAATTCTGGCCTGCAGTTGAATCTGGCTTCAAGCGCATGATGGAAGAAGGTCCATTGGCTGGTTACCCAGTACTTGACGTTGAAATCGAGCTGTTCGACGGTAACTACCACCCGGTTGACTCCTCTGCTGTTGCGTTCGAAATCGCTGCACGTGGCGCATTCCGTCAATCTATGCCAAAAGCTGGTCCGCAACTTCTTGAACCAATCATGAAAGTTGACGTATTCACTCCAGAAGACAACGTAGGTGACGTGATCGGTGACTTGAACCGTCGTCGTGGTATGATCAAAGACCAAGAAGCTGGCACCACTGGTGTTCGCATTAAAGCTGACGTTCCTCTTTCTGAAATGTTTGGCTACATTGGTCACCTTCGTACTATCACTTCTGGTCGTGGTCAGTTCTCTATGGAGTTCTCTCACTACTCAGCATGTCCGCAAAACGTTGCTGACGAAGTGATCGCAGAAGCGAAAGCACGTAAAGAAGCGAAGTAATTTCTAACAGAATTATTTAGTTTCTTTCATAAAAAACCCGGCCATATACCGGGTTTTTTATTGTTTGAGAAACGGAAATCAAGCAATATTTCCGCTTGAACAGTAGAAGAAATTAATGACCTAGCGTTTTTGAAAACACATTCATTACAATCACACCGGAAACGATCAGACCAATACCGATTAACGCCGCCATGTCGAGCTTCTCGCCAAACTGAAACCACCCCACCAAGGTAATCAGGGCAACCCCCAACCCCGACCAAATCGCATAAGACACTCCTACAGGTATACTTCTTAGCGTCAGTGCCAACAGATAAAAAGCAATTCCATAACCGATAACAACAATGATTGAAGGCGCTAATCTGGTAAAGCCATCACTCTGCTTTAACGCCGAAGTCGCTATCACCTCTGAGATGATCGCCAAAATCAAAAACATCCAATGGGTCATGCCTTACTCAGCCTCTGTTATTTAATTTTGATGGTTGGAATCTTGGTTTTAAATGGCAGCTTGATCAACTCAGGAATCTTAAGCGGAATCACGCGCTTGATAACATCCACAAGATACTGAAGATAATTGGTTCGTTTATACCAAAGCACCTTAGAGATTTGCTCTTTCGCCGGACGATAGCCTTCTTCAATCAATTCATACACACGATCCTTGTTATCGGTTCGATTGAAGGCTGACAAATCCAAAGAAATCACCACATCGGCTTTCTTTATCTGCTCGCGGGTTTTCAAATCCATACAAATATCGATGGCATTGCTAACAACATCAAGCATGCCATCCGGTATCGGATATTGCTTAATGCCGTTGAGATTTACAGCAACACTGATGCCCGCGCCTAAATCTTCCAACAGGGACACCGGCACATTTTCAACAATGCCACCGTCTACCAAAATTCGTCCATCGATTTCTACCGGTGCAAACACGCCCGGAACCGCAACAGAAGCGCACACAGCATCAACTAATGAGCCTTTTTCAAATGCAACTTGTTCGCCGGTTACAATATCTGTCGTGCAAATTGCCAGGGGGATGTTGGCATCCTCAATCCGGACATCCCCCAAATCCCGAATTATCATTTGCCGAACGGCGTCTGTGGTGAAAAACCCTCCGGTCTTACGCCAACTGAAACTGGTGATGGATTTGAACGTGAGTTGCTCACCAACAGCGGTGATCTCTTCGATGCTTTTACCAAACGCATAATAAGCAGCAACCAGCGATCCTATGCTAGTGCCAGACAGATAAGAAATTTTTAGCCCTTCTTCTTCAAAGGCTTTTAAAACACCAATGTGCGCTATTCCTTTAGCCGCACCACCACCCAATGCCAAACCAATGGATGTATTAAAAGGATTCCAACGCATCGCTTACTTGCCCAAAAGTTGCCACAAATTATAAAAAGAACGCCATTAAGGCGAAGAGAGATTCTATAAAATCTGTGACAACACTATGGGCCGATCCGTCAAAAATCAAGTGCTAAGAAAGCATAGAATTTACTGATTTATAAAGGCTTTAATAATTTCGTCAATTCGGCCGGACGCTTTCATCTCTTTTAATATGGCGTGGTATTGGTCTTTAAAAGCCGACTTATACGGAAATCCAGATCCATTGGTCGCAAACCCTAAAAAGCCTTGCTCGGAGCTAATCACAGCACCTTGCCTAATAGTCTTACCGTTGTACTTCCCTTTTTTCTGAAGTGCTTTTAGCTCCCATTGAATGGACAAACCATCATTCATATAGCAGTCCACACGTCCGGCAATGAGCTTTAAGAGGTTTTTATCGGTGCCCTTGGTTTCTTCGACTTTAATATCCCCCCGCTTTACAGCGGCCCAGAAGGCATCGCCTCCTGCAGAAAACCCTGCATTGTTACCGACGGTCAAACCATAATAGTCGCTTGGCCATTCCGGTCTTGGGGTAAGCAACACCTTCTCATGACATACTACAACGAGCTGCTCATCTAAAATGGCCATATCGTATTCCATATAAGGTCGGTCTTTCTCCCGCTTATAGGGTGGATACAAAGCAAAAATTCGCCCCTGCTCTACTTCTTTCAACCCTCGCTTCCAGGGATAACCTTCCAGCGACACGCGATAATCCGGCATCTGCTTAAAAATTTCCTGGAGAATCACAGTATAAATGCCGTTCATTTGACCATTCGTATCCTTATACGAATATGGCGGGTAAGCATCATCACCATAGATTTCTACCCGGGTTTGCGACCATACGGAGACACTCACGCAAGCGCACAACGCAAGGGCTATACCTTTAAGCGATTTAATTGCCAAACAATGACGTTTCATAAACTATTCCCCAGACAACATAATTCAAACGACGGGTAGAAACACAATTCTTATGTAACACCCGAGTTATCAGTCTAGAACACCGCGCCTCTCTCTGTTTATGTAAAGTAATGTAACAAATCAGCAACTAAGTGTTTCAGATTCCCTAACCCTATTCGGTGGTTCCCTTTCCTATAGTTAATGCAATTATTTCAGAGGTAATCCCCATGACTCTTAAACACGCTTGGAAAATTATTCTGATTACACTTCTCCCTTCACTGGCTT
>JBFHTA010000113.1:0-12066 GCA_041590855.1 Pseudomonadales bacterium | reverse complement strand
GTTGTTCTTGTTGTTGAACTATTTAAACTCTTCCGTCTTCCGTCTTCCGTCTTCCGTCTTCCGTCTTCCGTCTTCCGTCTTCCGTCTTCCGTCTTCCGTCTTCCGTCTTCCGTCTTCCGTCTTCCGTCTTCTTCCGTTTGAGTATGGTTATAAGTTCCAATTTCGCAAATAGACAGATCTGATTTTCGGTACAGTTTTTAGCCATTCGTGATAAACAGCCGTTTGAATCAATTCGTTAATGTCTTGAAAGTTCGCAGTTATATAAGTGCAGGTCGCATTTATGAAATAGGGACAGCGGCTTTGCACATAGAATTTCTCCATATCTTTTTATACATGCTTTTGTCTGAGTGACGATGTGTTAGCAAAAAGACATCTATGCTGCATTCAGACCGTTCGATGGAGACATTGCTGATGACCACTGAAACAAAAACCCCGGTAACACGTGCGCTGTTTGATGAAGTGATGGTGCCTAACTATGCACCAGGAAAAATGATCCCTGTAAAAGGGGCGGGCTCACGTGTCTGGGACCAGGACAGCAATGAGTACATCGACTTTGCCGGTGGTATTGCGGTAAGTGCATTGGGGCACGCACATCCGGCCCTGGTGTCGGCGTTGACTGAACAGGCTCAAAACCTTTGGCACGTCAGTAACGTATTGGCGAATGAGCCTATGTTGCGTTTGGCGAAGAAACTGACCGATCTAACCTTCGCTGATAAGGTCTTCTTTGCTAACTCCGGTGCTGAAGCGAACGAGGCTGCATTCAAGTTGGCGCGTCGTTATCACTGGCAAAACTCTAACCCTGAAAAGAACGAAATTATCGCGTTCAACAGCAGCTTCCATGGTCGGACGTTATTTACGGTCTGTGTGGGTGGTCAGGCAAAGTATCGTGAAGGCTTTGAGCCGGCAGTAGATGGTATTCGCCATGCAAACTTCAATGATTTGGCGTCTTTGGAAGCCATTATTTCTGATAAGACCTGTGCTGTGGTAATGGAGCCGGTACAGGGTGAGGGCGGTATTCTGCCTGCTACTCAAGAATTCATTGAGGGTGTACGTGCCTTGTGTGACAAGCACAACGCCTTGTTGATATTTGATGAAGTACAAACCGGTGTTGGCCGCAGCGGTGCCTTGTATGCATATCAAAAATACGGTGTTACCCCGGATATTTTAACCACGGCCAAATCTTTGGGTGGTGGTTTCCCGATTGGCGCCATGTTGACCCGTGGTGAAATCGCTAAGAGCCTGACCATTGGTACCCACGGCAGTACCTATGGTGGCAACCCAATGGGCTGTGCTGTGAGTGAAGCCTTGCTGGACATCGTAAGTCAGCCAGAGGTATTGCAAGGAGTGGAAGAAAAAGCTGCGCGCTTCCGTAAACATTTGGAAGACATCAATGCCAAGCACGGTGTTTTCAAAGACATCCGTGGCTGTGGTTTGTTAATCGGTGCGGAGCTGACCGACGAGTGGCAAGGTAAGTCTAAAGACTTCCTGAATGCGGCATTAGAGCAGGGTGTGATGGTGTTGGTCGCCGGACCGAATGTGGTGCGCTTCGCTCCGTCTCTGGTGATTGAAGATGAGCTGATCGATCAGGGGATGGCTGCTTTTGCGAAAGCAGTAGATCAGTTGGTCGCGGGCTAATTTTTAGAGTCGCTTTTCAGAGCAGTATCACCCTCGTGCGCCCCGGAAATGCGCATGAGGTGATTGGTTTGAGGTGAGGGTGGTGATGCAGCGTGTTTGCTTCACTGGGTATCGCCCTCACCTCAAGTTATTTGGTTACAACTTTTCTCAACCCAAGGAGCCCTCCTATGTTGGTTGTTCGTCCTGCGGATCATTCGGATTTGGCAGGGATAGAAAAACTCGTTACCACCAGTGAGGCCCGGTTAACGACGTTAAGTAATCAGCGGGATTTATTAAGCCAACGCATTGAGTTGTCTCGTCAGTCGTTTTCGGGCGAAAAGTCAGTGGCGGGCAGGGAGCGCTTCCTGTTTGTGATGGAAGATCTTAGCCTGGAGACCGGCAGTGATGGTTCTGTGGTAGGGGTTGCCGGTGTGGATGCGTGCGCAGGCAATGGTGCGCCCTTTTATAATTACCGCAAAGACGAGTTGATTCATTCGTCTCATCAGCTGGATGTGCACAATCGCGTACCTGTGTTGTACATGACGCACGAGTTAACCGGTAAATCCCAGTTGTGTTCTTTGTCGATCCGTCGTGAGTACAAACAGGGCAATGCGATGGAGTTGCTGTCGCGTACCCGATTGCTGTTTATTGGATTGTTTCGCGAGTTCTTCTCCCGTGAAGTGATTGTTGAGATTCAGGGCAAGCACACCGAAGACGACGGCTCGCCTTTCTGGGATAGTCTGGGACGTCATTTCTTTGATATGGATTTTAAATCGGCGGATTATTTCTCGGCGATTAAAACCAAAACCTTCATTGCCGAGCTAATGCCGTCGCATCCGATATACGTGCCTTTGTTATCGGCCCAGGCACAAGCGGTAATGGGCAAGCCGAACGATGCGGCGTCCAGCGGTTATCAGTTGTTATTACGTGAAGGTTTCCGCACCAGCAAACATCTGGATATTTTTGATGGCGGACCAACCCTGATTGCCCGTCTAGATGACATTCATACCCTGAAAAATTGTCATTACAAACGCTTCAAACTTTCTGATCAGCGCCCTAAAGGCAGTAAATATATGGTCTGTAATCCAACGCTCTCCGATTTTCGTTGCGTATTAACCAGTCTGGATGAGCATGAACAAACCGTCGATCTTGAAGCATTGCAAGTAGAGGCGTTGAAGTTAGAAGAGGACGATCGCATCGCGGTCGTACCTTTTTAGGAGGTCTTGAGATGATCGTGATTCGACCCATTGCACAAAAAGACCTCGGCGATTTAATGCGCATGGCTCAAAACGCAGGTTCAGGCTTAACGACGTTACCAGCCAATGAAGAATTGTTGGCGGCGAAAATTTCAGCCTCGGAAGCCTCGTTCAATCAAACCACCGATGAAAATCAACGGTTTTACATGTTTGTGTTGGAAGACACGGACGAAGGCTGTATTGCTGGTGTGTGTGGCATTGAAGCGGCCGTTGGCCTGAACGATGTATGGTACAACTATCGCGTCAGTACTACGGTGAATGCTTCTTCTGAGCTGGGCATTCACAAACAAACGCCAACTCTGTATCTCACCAACGACATGACCGGATGCAGTGAATTGTGCTCGCTGTTTTTAGATGCCGATTACCGAAAAGGCAATAACGGTCGCTTGTTGTCTAAATGCCGTTTCTTGTTCTTAGCGCAATTTTCTCAGCTGTTTCACCAAAAGGTGTTTGCGGAAATGCGTGGTTATTCTGATGAGAACGGGGTGTCACCGTTTTGGGAGTCTCTTGGTCGCAAATTCTTTTCCTTGGAATTTACCCGAGCAGACTATTTGACCGGGGTGGGGCAGAAGTCTTTCATTGCTGAGTTGATGCCGAAGTATCCGATTTATTTACCCTTCTTGTCAGAAGAGGCTCAACAGACAGTGGGCAAAACCCATGACAATACACGACCGGCTTTGGCCATGCTGAAAAGCGAAGGTTTTAACTTCAATGGTTTGGTGGATATTTTTGATGCCGGGCCTTTGGTGGAAGCTTTTGTTGAGAATATTCGGGCGGTGCGTCAAAGCCGTCTGGTCACTGTTGAAGTGGGTACCGCTAAGCCTTTTGACGACAGTGATCGTGATCCGCTGTTGGTCTCGAACACCCAATACCAGGATTTCAGAGTGACTTTGTTCAATAAGTCCTCGTTGGTGGGTAAGTTGCTGCTGATCAATAAAGAGCAGGCGGAACAGTTAAAAGTAAACACGGGTGATCAGGTACGTATCGTATCGTTGCGTGAGCCTCGATTAGACGCTTCGCAGCCATCTACCCAAAAAGAATTATGAGTACAGGAGTATTACGATGGACCCAAGACTATTAATTAATGGCCAATGGCAATCCGGCGAGGGCGAGGTGATCCAGTCGGCGAACCCTGTCTCGCAAGAAGTGATTTGGCAAGGGCATGCAGCGACACAAGCACAAGTAGATCAAGCCGTTGAGTCAGCAAGGGCGGCCTTTCCTGCATGGCGTCGAACGCCGCTGGAAGAGCGAATTGCATTGGTTCGCCGTTTTGCAGAACTGCTTGGCGAGAATAAAGATCACTTGGCGGAATGCATTGGTAAAGAAACCGGTAAACCACTGTGGGAATCAGCGACTGAAGTAGGGGCCATGATTGGTAAGGTGGAAATTTCCATCAACGCGTATCACGACCGTACCGGTCACAGTGAAAGCGATGTGGCTGCCGGTCATGCCGTGTTGCGCCATAAACCCCACGGTGTAGTGGCGGTGTTTGGTCCGTATAACTTTCCGGGACATTTGCCAAACGGTCATATCGTACCTGCATTGTTGGCGGGAAATACTGTGGTATTCAAACCAAGTGAATTAACGCCGTTGGTTGCCGAAGAAACCATGAAACTCTGGATTAAGGCCGGTCTACCGGACGGTGTGATTAATCTGGTTCAGGGCGCGAAAGACACAGGTATTGCGTTGGCCGGGCATCCGGACATCAATGGCTTGTTCTTTACCGGAAGCTCTGCAACCGGTCACTTGCTACACAAACAGTTTGCCGGTCAACCAGGCAAAATTCTGGCGTTGGAAATGGGCGGTAACAACCCATTAATCGTTCACAATCCATCGAATGTTGAGGCCGCAATTCATCACACCGTATTCTCTGCGTTTGTTTCGGCAGGGCAACGCTGTACTTGTGCCCGCCGCTTGTTTGTACCGAAAGGTGAGCAAGGTGATCAGTTCATTGAGCGTTTGGTGGATGTCACCAGGAACATCAAGGTTGGCGAGTACAACGCTGAAGAACAGCCATTCATGGGGTCTTTGATCTCTATTCCTGCGTCTGAAAGCATTCTGAAAGCGCAACAAAACTTGCAGCAACTGGGTGGCCAATCTTTACTTGAAGTGACACGTCTGAAAGAAGGTAGCGCACTCTTGTCGCCTGGCATTATCGATGTGACGTCGGTAACGGCGTTGCCGGATGAAGAGTACTTCGGCCCACTACTGAGTGTGATTCGTTACGACTCGTTCGAACAAGCGCTGGAAGAGGCCAATAACACCTCTTATGGCTTATCCGCAGGTTTGCTGGCTGACGACGCTGAGCTTTACGAGCAGTTCCTGGATGAAATTCAGGCAGGTATCGTGAACTGGAACAAACCGTTAACCGGTGCCAGCAGTGCCGCGCCGTTTGGTGGTGTCGGAGCCAGTGGTAATCACAGAGCCAGTGCCTACTATGCCGCTGATTATTGCGCTTACCCAATGGCGTCACTGGAAGACGAGACCTTAACCTTGCCAGGCAGTTTGTCACCTGGATTGACTCTGTAACAAACTGAAGTGAAGGAAACATCATGACTGCATATGAAGTGAATTTTGATGGGTTGGTAGGACCAACTCATAACTACAGCGGTTTGTCCTACGGGAATGTCGCTTCAGAAAGTAACGTAAAGCAGACGTCAAATCCTAAAGAAGCGGCGTTGCAAGGGTTGGAAAAAATGAAGGCGCTGCATGACCTCGGCTTTAAGCAAGGGATCTTGCCGCCGCAGGAGCGACCAAGCATTGAAACCTTGCGGGCATTGGGGTTTACCGGATCGGACAGCGAAGTTCTGGCCAGTGCCGCTGTAAACGAACCTGTGGTACTGGCGGCAGCCAGCTCGGCGTCATGCATGTGGACGGCGAATGCTGCAACGGTGTCGCCAAGTGCGGACACCAAAGATGGCAAGGTACACTTTACGGCGGCCAACTTGAACGCCAAGGTGCATCGTTCTATTGAGCATGAAACCACGACCCGTATTCTGGAAACCATTTTTAACGACGAACATTACTTTGCACATCACCCGGCGTTACCAGGGGTTGCCCAGTTCGGAGATGAAGGTGCCGCCAACCACACGCGTTTATGCAGTGATTATGGTCAGAAAGGCGTGGAGTTTTTTGTTTACGGGCGTGAAGCGTTTCGTGAAAATGCGCCTGCCCCTAAAAAGTATCCGGCGCGTCAAACCCTGGAGGCGTGTCGGGCCATTGCCCGATTGCACGGGTTGTCTCGTGATCGTGTGGTTTATGCCCAGCAAAAACCGGAAACCATTGATGCCGGCGTTTTCCATAACGACGTAATTGCAGTGGGAAATCGCAATGTCCTTTTTTATCATGAAGAGGCCTTTGTAAATTCCCATCATGTGATCGAAGAGATCGATCGTAAGTTGTTGGAAACCAGTTTGGTGCCTGTGATGGTTACCAATCAGGATTTAAGTGTTCAGGACGCAGTAAAGTCTTACTTGTTCAACAGTCAGCTACTCAGTCACGACGATGGTTATATGACTTTGGTGGTGCCTCACGAATGTCGTGAAGTGCCGTCGGTGTCAAACTATCTGGACTCTCTGGTGACCATGAATACACCAATCAAACAAGTAAAAGTGTTTGATTTGAAGCAGAGCATGCAGAACGGCGGTGGTCCGGCGTGTTTGCGATTACGGGTGGCGTTGAATGAAACCGAGCTGAAGGCGGTACATCAACCGGCCTTAATGAGCGATGACGTTTATGCAAGTTTGGTAAGTTGGGTTGAGAAACACTACCGAGATCGCGTGTCACCGGAAGATCTGGCTGATCCGAGCTTGCTGGTGGAATCCCGTACTGCCCTGGATGAATTGACTCAGTTGCTTAAGTTGGGCTCGATTTATCCATTCCAGAAAGGGTAAGTCCGATGGTTCAGTGCAAGTAAGGCAGAACTAGTAGAAACTAAAAAAGCGCATCCCTGAAAGGGGATTGCGCTTTTTTTTACACCTGTGTTTCGAATGAATAAATAAGTCATCGGCGAATGAGCAAGCAGAGGCAAAGCCGGACTGACGCGTGATCGGTCAGTAGCGGTTTGTGCAGGTTATTTACCTGTGACCGTCAGCTCGATGTCTTTTACCGCATGAGGGTTATCGATAAAGCGGTTTCTATTGCCCTGAATTTTCTCTACCAGAATGTTTCTGTCGCGTTCGGCCTGATCGACCGGGTCTATTTCGTTCCATTCCATCAGCATTTGTACGCCATCCAGAATGGGCAGGTCATAGGCGTCGTGCATATAAAAAATGATGCGAGCGATGTTGCCTTTGATCTCATCCGCCGGTTCTACGGTCTGGAAACTGGATTTGTAAGAGCAGTTCAGGTTAGGGAACTGATCCTTGTTGTTCGGAAGCTCTGCATAGCGTGAATTGCGACGGTTAAGCTCTACCCGGGGAGTGACCGGATACAGGTTGTGGAGATCCGATGCTGCGTATTTGTATTGGGTGTTTGATCGTCGGCAGCGGCTCTTGGTACCACAATCAAAGTGATCAATCATATGTTGGGTGTTATAGACATGACCGGCAATGATGCGTCGGGTCTTTCCTTCAAATGGCTGGTTGCAAAAGAAAGAGCTTCCGCCTTTGCCATACAGCTCGTCCCAGAATACATCATTGACAACCTTTTTGGGGTCGTCGAATTTGTTTTGACCGTCCGCAGCTACAGATAGCGAAGTAAGGATACCTAATGCGACAGCGCAGACGCGAGTAAGGTCTAGGTATTTCATTGACTTCAATCCCAATCATATTTTTTATTGTTTGAACTGAGAACAGTGTAACAGCCTGAAAACAATTTTGAAGATCTTTGAGGGAATTATTTGACAGCTATATTAAATTGTGTCAGACGTTTGTTTGAAAATGACAAGAGATAATGAAAAAGTGCTAGAAATTGGCTGTAGCAAGGCCGTATAGCGACAAATAAGGGATGATAAACACGCTGGCTCAGCGCTTGGGGCTGTTTAAAAATGAGCAAGGGGCTAATAACGCCCCTTGTGTATATCCTAAAGCCGGTTGGCTCAGGACAATGAGTTACTTACGCTTTTTGGGTACCCAGGCCCAAATCATTTCGCATTCCACCGGCTCTTTATTGTCTTCGTCGGTGACGGTGATCTTAACACTGACTTCGCCTTTGTCCTGATCAATCATCATCTGGCGCTCTTCTTCAGACAGCTCTGCGGTAGCAGTCAGGTTACCTTTGGCACGACGAACGTAGTTCAGGTTCATTGATTTGATTAACAACAGTTTGTCGTCCGGGCAGTTCATACCGCATAAGAAACCGGTGGCGGATTCTGCCAACAATGCCATTGCAGCCGCATGAACACCTTTAATGTGGTTTTGAACGCGTTTTTTGTTTTTCAAAACCAGAACGCTACGCTCCTGGTTTAATTCCTCAATCTGAACGCCTGATGTGCCAGCGAAAGGAATCACACGACCAAAAAACATGGACAGGGTTTTGCCTTTCAGTGGTGATGGCAACTTGTTGATGTTAGATACAATGGTGAATAGTTGGCTCATAGTGTTGTTCTCTTTGATTGAATGGCTGCATTTTATACTGATTTGCTTTCGTGAAAAAAGTTGATATGTCATCAATTCTCTTCAAAAAGGATAAATAGCTCTAAAATCAGGGAATCAGGCATGGGCGGAATTCATAATTAGCCATCATTTACTGAATAACTTGTGCTAGAGTATGTTTATATCCCTGTTATTCAAGATAATAAAAACAATGTCTTTGATCTGGAACCTAGAAGATGGATCTTAATGATTTTCTGATTTTCACCCGAGTCGTTGATTGCGGCAGCCTGACAGCGGCTGGTCGCGAACTGAACATGCCCAAATCGACCATTAGCCGACGCATTACCCAGTTGGAAGAGCGGTTGGCTGTGCGTTTGTTGGATCGTACTACCCGTCACTTAAAGTTGACAGAAATCGGTGAACGCTACTACGGGCACTGCCAACGTATTTTGCGTGAGATCGAAGAGGCCGAGGCCAGTCTCTCGGATCTTCAGCAAAAACCACAAGGGCGATTGAATATATCCACGCCGGTGGAATTTGGTATGTACTACATGGGGGGGCTTGTGTCTTCCTTTATGGAAAAGTACCCGGAAATCCAGTGTCGGGTGGACTTATCCGGTCGCGCGACTGATCTTCTGGAAGACGACATTGATATTGCGTTAAAGATTGGTGATCTTCCGGATTCCAACTTTGTTGCCACCCGATTGGGTGTATTGTCACGAGGCATTTATGCCAGCCCGGAATACATCGAAAAGCATGGCCCCATCGAAACCCATGAGCAGCTTCTGGAATCCAACTGCATCGTAATGCAGCAAAGCCAGCATCTACCCTGGAATTTGCTTGATCCGCAAGGGATTCCTGTTCAGGCACGAGTAAAAGGCAGTCTGGTCGCGAATAATATTACTTTTATTCGTGATGCAGTGATGGGGGGGCTAGGTATCGGGCTGTTGCCGGTGGATATTACTGCTAAAGCAGTACAAGACGGTAAGTTGGTCAGTGTTCTGGAATCTTACACTGTGCCGCCATCGACTTTACATGCGGTGTATCTGTCCCGTCGCTATGTGCCACCAAAAATCACGGCCTTCATCAATCACTTAAAAGAAAACCTGGCCATGGCTGCGTTCGAAGCGATTGAAAATATTACCTAAGCTTCAGAGTTCTTCAGGTCAAATAACAGAAAAGGCGCTTCAGAGCGCCTTTTTTAGGTTTTGTAACATTATGTTTCAAAATGTGGAACGGTCAGTTCGAATATAGGTGCTTTTAAAAGAAATTGAGCTGGCTATAGTAGTTATTAGTCTGTTTCGAGATGCTCACGCATCCGGTTGATAGGCTAGGCTATTCAATCCTTTTGTTAGGCAGTACCAGACACGGAACATGTCTGTCGTTGTTGGCCCTAAACAGTAAGTTTAGGGCTTTTTTTTGTCTGAAATTTGTCGAAACATACAATTGATTGTTAAACACTGGTACTCGTTAAGCCCTGCTAATCGTTCAGCCCTCCGAAACGGGCTAAGCGTTTCGGAGTCTTCAGAGGTTCCTTAAATCCCGTTTCTAAGCCCCAGGTTGTGAGGGTAAGGTTGCATGTACAACTGTTGTTCGATGTATTTGCTGCCTAACTTGCGCGTGTAGTGCTGTAGCAGCGTCATTGGCACTACCAGAGGCACAATGCCGTTGCGGTAATCCTGAATCAGCTGGGTAAGTTCTTGTTGTTCAATCTGATTTAACTTGCCTTTGAAGTAGCCTCGTATGTGCATTAGTACATTGGTATGGGTTTTTCTTGAGGCTCTCTTCTCCAGATGTGTCATTACAAAATGAATGTAATCATTCGCTAAATTGTCCAATGCGGCTTCTTTAAGATTGGACAACATCTTGCCCGCCCGTTTATAGCCTTCCACAGAGTGCGCCATCAGTTGGTATTTGATTCGTTGGTGAAAATCAATCAGCCGTTTGGCTGTGATGCCTTGTTGAACCATTAACTTCCAGTGATGATAGATGACCACACGAACCAGGAAGTTTTCTAGTAGTAATGGATCATGCAACCGGCCTTCTTCCTCCACCGGGATTAACGGGTATTTCTCGCGAAAAGCTTTGGCGAAAATGCCGGCGCTGCTGTTCTGGGCATAACCGTTGTCGGCGTATACCTTGACTCGGAAAACGCCACAGCTTGGTGACTTTTGCATAAAGATGTAGCCGCTCAGATCACCTAGCTCGTCGACTCTTTGTTGGCTATAGGTGGCCAGGGCATCGGTGACGTCAATGGTGTTGTCTCGTGTTTCTACAATGCGTTGGTCTTGTTCATTACCGACCATGCGCAGGGTGCGTCTGGGCACCCCCAGACCTGCGCCCATCTCCGGACAGCTGGGGGTGTATTCAAAATATTGCCCCAGTTGTTCGGTACAGAGTTTGGAATGTTTGTGGCCGCCGTCAAACCGGACCTTATCTCCCAGAAGGCATTGGCTGATTCCGATTGGAATTTTTTTAGTCAGTTGACCTTGATTTGATAAATTCGGGCTGAACATAGCGGATTCCTCATTAAATCATCAACATTTAATGCATTAGCAAATAATGCATTTTAAGTGATCCAAAATGGATCTTGGTTGGTACAAGGGGGTTAGCAGCCTCTTGGGATTGCCACTAGGCTTCATATAACTGGGTATACGTGACGAAGTCCAAAGAGGATCACTCATGAAACTATTAATTACTGGCGGAACCGGATTTATTGGTCAGGCGTTGGTTGAACACCTACACAACCACGGCCATGAGTTAACCCTGATTTCCCGTCAAGAGAGAGACGAACGCCGTTTTTGCCCCAAGCGTTACCTGAATTTAAAATGGTTACGTTGGGATTTTTCAACACAGAGAGGTGCACAGGGAATTGAACCGCACGATGCAGTCATCAATTTGGCTGGTGCTGGTATTGCGGATAAACCTTGGTCTGAATCAAGAAAGCAGTTGCTGCGGCAGAGTAGAATTGGCTACACCAAGGCACTGGTGAAATGGTTAACGCTACAGAGTTGGCAACCGATAACTTGGTTAAATGCCTCTGCCATAGGGTATTACGGTACCGGTACAGAATCTGTCACAGAAGCCTCCCCGGCCGGAAATGATTTTGCAGCGCAGTTGTGTGCGGATTGGGAAGCGGTGATTGAACAGGACATAAGCTGGCCTTGCCGTAAGGTGTTGATGCGATTTGGTGTGGTGCTGGGAGACGGTGGCATGCTCAAAAAGCTCAAACCTTCCTTTATGTTTGGTATGGGAGCCCGATTGGGCGTAGGTCAGCAAGGGTTCTCATGGATTCATCTGGATGATCTAATCAACGCGGTCAAGTGGCTGCTTGATAATCCCGCGTTCGAAGGTGCTGTTAATGTAACTGCACCGGAACCCGTGAATAACAAAGCATTTACGGATGCTCTGGCCAAGGCGATGCATCGGCCAGCCTGGATGGTGATGCCAGCGCCTGTGGTAAAGCTGATCTTTGGTGAAATGGGCAGCACCTTGTTGTTATCGGGTCAGTGGGTGCACCCGGAGCGACTACAACAGCTAGGTTTTGCGTTTAAATACCCGGACATAAACACTGCGTTAGATAGCATATTCCGGTAAGATTCGATCTGACAGGATTCGATCTGACAGGATTCGATCTGATCCGGTCTGTCTTCAAGAAAAGC
>JBFHTA010000112.1:0-12251 GCA_041590855.1 Pseudomonadales bacterium | reverse complement strand
CGGGCGATGGTTTGGTCGTAGTGGGTAATTTCATCATTCACCGTCTGATAAGACATTTCGTAGCCCTGGTTTTTCTCGTTGATACCCGCCACTAAGGCTTCCAAAGAGTAGGCAACAACAAAATCCGGGCAGTGTTGCGTGAGGTCCTCCACTAACGTCGGGTTACCAGTCAGAGCCATTTTTAGGAAACCGAACCAGTCCTTTTGCCGAATGGCGTCATTGAATTCTGAGCCCGACACCGCCAACTCTTTTACGGCTATTTTCCAGTTAAGAATTTGCCAACTGAATTGCCCTGGCTGCTGACACACCTGAGTCACCAATCGTCGGGTATCGAATCCGGTCACCATCGGCTCCGGCCCTATGCGTTCTCCCAAGGCATTCACCCAAAGAGCCGAAGGACAAGGCACCAAACTTAACCCGTGATCAGCCCGTTTCGGCCTTGGGTGATGCACCCCGGCGGCATAGTTCCATTGCCGATCCAGATGCGTTACCTTGGCCCCGAGATGAGACACAGCATCATGCAATCGCCCGTCAGAAAATTGATGAGAGCCGTTTAGCAACACTGACGGAGGTGTATTCCACTCTTTGTCCCAATGTTTCCGAACCTTGGTCAGGCAACCGTTAATGCCACCGGTGGCAACTATGGTATTGCTTGCCAACACCCGAAACGCCTGGCCCGATGCCTCATCCTGCCCTTCACACCCTTTAACCTGCTTTGCAGAAGTCAGAACATCATCTACTCGATGAGAAAATAAGCAGCGGAGTTTATCTGCATTAGGATGAGCATAAAGATGGCGGATTAACGTCTGGATCAGCTCATACCCCGTTCCCCAAACCATATGGAATCTGGGTACGGAATTCCCTGCTGTGTAGAGCCCTCGCTCCACCCAATGGACTACCGGAAAAAAGCGTACCCCGCGTGCTTTCAACCAGTGGTAAATCATCTCAAGCGACTCAGTGACATAGGCTTCTGCCCAGGCTCTGGGCCACTGGTCGTCCTCATCAAATTCAGCGAACGATAACCAATCGTGCAACGCCAGTTCGGGGGAATCGCAAATCCCGGTACGACGTTGCTCCGGGGTATCAACCATCAACATACCGCCGAATGACTCTTTGGCCAGACCACCAAAGTTGGCTTGGGTGTCCCGATCCAACACCACCACGTGTTGATTGGCATCCAATAACTCAATGGCAGCCGTAATGCCCGCCACTCCACCACCGATGATCACGGTGTCACATTGATACTCGGTCAACATCATTCACCTCTGCAATCTAATTCGCACGATCCAGTCGATCGGTCCAGTCGAACGATCCACACGTTTATTGATTCAGTTCATTAGATTACCGGGCCAAATGTGTATGCTCATTGATCAGTGGGGTCTGAGTATTTGTCCTGAGAGGACAGCGACGCATAACAATAATCAGTCAAAGAGGCCAAGCAGATGAGTCAATCAAGCATTACATCACGTGGCATTGCGCCAGCCAGTGTCACTGTGTCAGTAAATTGGGCTAAAAGTATTCTGGAATACACCACACAACACCTCGACGAGCAGCAAGCCATTCTTCAAAAGGCGCAGCTTACTCACGATGACTTGTTTGGTGATCACGCCAACCACACTCGGCTGTCGATGGACCAAACCGTCCAACTTTGGGGGGCTTGTATCGAATATGCGCAGCAACCCTTCTTTGGTCTGAAATTTGGGGCTCAAATACGCCCCAGTGCCTTCCACATTGTTGGTTATACCTTAATGAACTCCGCCACCTTGAAAGAAGCGTTAGATCGGTTGAATCAATATCAACGGTTGATCAGTGACGGAGGCATTTTCCAAAAAGTGCCCTGTAAACAAGGACTGTGGCTGGTCTACCATCAGAAACCGGAAACACTGCCGTTTTACCATCACCAGATTGATGCTGTTTTTTCATCTCTGCTGTCCTTTGCCCGTTGGACAACGGGTCAGGAAATATCCCCACTTGAAGTCTCTTTTAACCGCGCTAAACCCTCGGATCAAAGTGAATACCTGAGACTCTTTAATGTCATCCCTAATTACAATCAAACCTTTGACGGCATACTGATCAGCAACAAGACACTGGAGCTACCATTGCTGGAATCCGATGAAGAACTCTGCGATATGCACGAACGACACGCCAAGCAACGGCTGGAAGAGTTGGAAGAAAATCGAAGTGTCTCGGCGCAAGTCGAACATCTGATCAAACATCGGCTCTCGACATTACGCTTCAGTCGACCAAGCATTGCAAAAGCGTTGAATATGAGCGAGAAAAGTTTGCAACGTCGATTGTTTGAAGAAGGTACCAACTTTCAGCAACGTCTAGACCACGTAAGAGAACAACTGGCTTGTTATTACCTTTCAGAAACCACCTTATCTCTGGCTGACATTGCTGAACAACTGGGCTTTACAGACAACAGCGCCTTTTACAAAGCCTTTAAGCGCTGGACAGGGCAAAACCCCGGCAGCTATCGAAAACAGCTTACTCACATTTAATGCCAAATGCACCAGGCTCAAAATAAAACGAACCTTGAGTCATCCGACAATATCAACGCAATTTCATGGGAAATCACTGACAGACATCACAACATCGATACATTGTTCTTCTCTAGGCAATGTAATTTACTGACATATTGATCAATACTTATCTAAACCAATAAGTATTTAAATAAAGCCCGATATATCACTATAAATCGCATGGAAAAGCGACGCCAAGGGGGATTAAATGAGCGACATAATTACCAATACCTTTAACCACAGTTTGCCCAATGCAGAAGGTTACTTCGGCGAATACGGTGGCAGCTTTATTCCGGAAGCCCTGCAAGCCGTAATGGACGAAATTACCGATGCCTACCAGGAAATCCGAGAAGACCCGGACTTTCAACATGAACTGGCTGACCTGTATCGCCACTTTGTTGGTCGCCCAAGCCCAGTGTTTCATGCCAAAAATCTCAGTCGTATCTATGGTGCTGATATTTACCTGAAACGCGAAGACCTGAACCACACAGGCGCTCACAAAATCAATCACTGTTTGGGCGAAGCCTTACTGGCGAAAAAGATGGGCAAGCAGAAAATCATTGCAGAAACCGGTGCAGGACAACACGGTGTTGCCCTGGCAACGGCCGCTGCACTAGTGGGTCTGGAATGCGATATTTACATGGGTGAAGTCGACATCAAAAAGGAATATCCCAATGTTGTTCGCATGGCCATTTTGGGCGCAAACGTAATTCCTGCCCCCCATGGTCGTAAAACACTGAAAGAAGCAGTAGACGCTGCATTTGAAGCCTATTTAAAAGATCCGATCACCCAACTCTACGCCATTGGTTCTGTGGTTGGCCCTCACCCCTTCCCTATGATGGTTCGGGATTTTCAATCCATCATTGGTAACGAGGCACGCGCCCAATTCCAGGCTCAAACCGGTCGACTGCCTGAAAATGTGGTGGCTTGCGTGGGCGGGGGTTCGAACGCGATGGGCATCTTCACCGCCTTTCTGAAAGACCTGGATGTGGATCTCTGGGGAGTAGAACCGGCAGGCCGAGGCATACACATTGAGGGTGAGCACGCCGCCACCATGACCAAAGGCGAGCCTGGCATCATGCACGGTTTTAAATCCTACATGCTGAAAGACCAACAAGGCGAACCGCAAGAAGTCTACTCGGTGGCCAGTGGCCTGGATTACCCGTCAGTCGGACCGCAGCACAGCTATCTAAAAGACACTGGCCGCGTTCATTACGAAGTAATTAACGACAAGGAAGCTATCGACGCCTTTTTCGCACTTTCCCGACACGAAGGCATCATTCCTGCCATTGAGTCAGCCCATGCGGTCGCCTACGCGTTAAAACTGGCCGCAGACCATCAAGGCCGAAGCATTCTGGTTAACCTCTCTGGCCGAGGCGATAAGGACATTGATTTTGTGGTGGAACATTATGGCCAGGAGTATGGCGTAAACTTGACGAAGTAACCTGGCAAGGTAGGCAGACAATCCGGCCCGAAGAGCCATGCATCAAACCTTATGCATGAGCTAAATCGGGCCTAGGGAATCATTAATTCACTTTACGACCAATCTGATCAAATGAACTAGAAAAGAAGACTTCACTTATTTTACCTGCAAGCAATTCCTCAGGTAGAGAGCCGAAGAAGCGACTGTCCTTGCTCTTATCACGATAATCCCCCAGTAAAAAGACACGACCAGGAGGAACATATCTTTCTTCCATACTCATTGAATAATCCATTTGGCGCAAAGGTTCCGGGGTAGACAACGCGGGCTCTACTTGCCCGTTACGGTAGACCTGACCGTAAACAATAGCCACCCGATCGCCACCAACCGCCGCAACCCTGCTGACAGAGGCGGTCAGGTCCACATCCGAATTATAAAAGGCAACCACATCGCCGACAGACAAGGTATTGTCCTTCTTGTTGATCAATAACACATCGCCTTCTGTGACTTCAGGAACCATCCCGGTGGACTTCACCACAACCATATCCACACCAAGAATATGCGGGTTCTTATATGCAAAATAAGCGAACCCGATTTGAAAGATCAGAATAAACCCCAGATATCCCCACCAGGAGTTATAAGCTCTGGGTTCGTAGTTTTGATCGGTTTCTTTTGCCAGTTTGGCCGCATGCCAAATCGCGAAAAGATAAAGACAAAAAGGAATAAGCAAACAGACATACAAGCCGATGGCTGTCGACAGCATCCCCCACATTCCCAAGACCAACCAGGTACCAATAATTACCGCCTGAATACTGACCGCCAGACCCAAATTACCTACGTATAAATGACCCAGACCTGGGTAAATCAAAGAAAAGATACCCGCTGTTGTGGGGCTTCGTTCATACAACATGATGTGTATATCCTTATACTGAAACGCGAAATCGAGTTATTCAGGAAACCAATGGGAATTGGCCTTTAGAATAAATTGAGTTTTGGGAACATAAAGCGCAAATTTTACCGACTAATGAAGAGAATGCATAGCTACAGGCGTCGCCGAAATCCCTTGTTTACGCTCCTAAAAACAGAGGCTACTCAGCCAAAGCATAGTCGACAGCGGCATCTGCGTGTATTTGTGTGGTGTCGTACAAAGGCATATCCGTATCGGAGGACTGCACCAACAAAGCAATCTCAGTGCACCCCAGAATAACCGCCTGAGCACCACGAGCTTGCAAAGAGTCAATGATTTCCAAATACCTCTGCTTCGATTCGTCACGAATCACGCCTGCACAAAGTTCCTGGTAAATCACGTTATGAACCAAGTCTTGCTGTGCTGAATCCGGAACCAACACCTCCAATCCAAACTGGTCGGTCAGCCGGCCTTTATAGAATTCCTGCGCCATGGTGAAGCGAGTGCCCAAGAGACCAACACAATCAAGCCCGTCCGACACAATCCGCTTCGCAGTGGCATCGGCAATGTGGATTAAAGGAATAGAAATGCTTTGCTCGATCTCCCCTGCCACCTTATGCATGGTGTTGGTACAAATCATCAAGGCATCCGCACCCGCCGCCTGAATTGACGTCGCAGCACTGCTCAACAACTCTGCCGTTTCCGACCAACGCCCTTGATGCTGCAGTTGCTCAATCTCATGAAAATCGACGCTGTACAACACCAATTTGGCCGAGTGCAAACCGCCAAGACGCGCCTTTACACCTTCATTGATTGCCCGATAATAACTGGCGGTGGACTCCCAGCTCATGCCACCTAATAAACCTATGGTTTTCATTTATTCCTTCCTTTGATAGTTAATCCAATTCTTTATGATACCTAAACACCTCACTGACCATAGGTCAAAAACTGTTCTTGATAAGCCTTCTCGAAGGACATCGCAGTGAGCTCATCCAACCATTCTACAAAGAAGCCTTGATACTCTTTGGTTGGACGCAGGGTCAGCAGTAACTCATCAATTTCGGCTATCACCTGAGCGCCCCACTCACTTTTGGCGCAGGCAATAAAACCAAAATCGTAATTGGAGTGTTCTAAGATCATCAGGTTACGAACCCCATTAGGCACCCCCAAACTGCGCCCTACATAAGCAGCTTCCATCGGGGAGCCAAGAATGTAATCAATTCTGCCGTACAGCAACATTCTGAACAAGCCACTATAAATGTCATCCCCTGATCGTCGATCCAAACGGGAAGTGAAGCCTTGTTCGGCAATCATTTGATCCAGCACCTCTCCGTAAGAGCGCCCCCTCGAGAGACCACCATGGAACTCGGTCGACGATAACACCTGTTTAAAGGAAACGTAGGTATTGCCCCCAAACTTTTGATAGTCTTCTCTTCGAACGGTTAACCCAACGGGCGGGAATATGGTTGAAGGCACTTTGGAGAAATAAGCGACCGCTTCTCGCTCCGGGGTTTTGTATAACGATGCATGACACACCTTCTCTCCTTCCCCCATAACTGCTGCAGCACGAGGAAGGTTCATCAACTTTTCGAAATGCTGATATTCCGTAAGGTGACGTTGTAATAATCGGGTAATCCGATCAACAACTCCCTGATTCTTGGCTTCGCCTTGTTGAATATGATACGGCGGCGCATCCATCTCCAACCAGGTAATTTTATTGTCTGCTGAAATAGCTAACTGACAGGCTAACACGGCCAACACACAGCCGCACCACTGTCGAACTTTACTTCGAAACATCATAAATACAGCTTCACTCGATAACAGATCAGGGCACCATTAATTGGGCATACCACTGTTCATCACCCAAATCACTTTTGATGCGCTTAATCACTATAGCCGAACATACTTCAAGGGGTCGGCAAGATACCGTAAAGACTTGCATGAGTCATCGTGTGCTTACTAACCAATAATATACACAGCGATTTTAAATCAAAGGAAGAGGTTACACCCGAAGGGGATCAAAGACAGGTGGCTTATCAATCCATGACAAGCCACCTGAAGAGGGACTACATGATGAAATCAGACATTATTCCAGCGACGCATCCAACACTTGCGCCATCGTTTTGTTTGACGCGTTCTGGATACGTATGTGCTTGTTCAGCCAAATATCCCAATAGTTTACTTTCTCAAAATCAATGTCCAGATCATCTACAAAGTTACCATTGTCTGCCAATGGCACCATATGGTTTCCGGTATCATCCCATTGATGGCCGTTATGGCGCAGCCCTTCACTCTGAATGAACGGATAATGGTGGTTGTAGTAGCTGCTTGGTGCATCAGCAAACCAGGTGGTTTCACCGTCCAACTCTCTGTTCCAGACGCAAGAGTCATAACTGCCGGGCTCTGAAGAACCACATGAACTGTGCAAAGGCACAACACTGTCGTCATGACCTTTAATGAATAAGTGCGTGATAAAACCGTAAGGCTCATCACCGGCGGAGGCAACACGTAAATGAGGTATGCCATCCGGATTTTCAAGACCTACGCTCCGCGCCTGATCCGGTTGAAGGTTGTACAAAACACCGGACTGGAAGTGCTTACCTGGTGCAAAATACTCTACGTCTTCTGTGCCCATAAAGAAGTTAATCCAGCCGTTGGCATCGTCCACCTCGTCCTGTTTCTCCGGCGAGAGAACGGTATTGGATGCCAAGCCATCAAGGAAATTTGCCAAGTGGTACAACAGAGATGCCCCTTCCGTTCCGCCGCGAGCACCGGCCAAGTCCACATAGGCAGTAACATCAAAGTTCGCCAATGTAGAAGCATCCAGTAAAGAATACTTATTCTCTTCAACGTATTGCATCACTAAATCACCCGTTGAGTGGGTAATCACCAAACAGCCGTTAGTGCGTGAACAGTAGGTAGGATCTTCCGCAAACAAATCGTCCAACTGTTGCGCTATGGTGGCCCCAATGCCCTCTCCGTTTGGCTCTTCTAAACGATAAGTCGAATCAAAGTGAAGAATCTTTGCGTGATCATCCAAATAGTACACTGGCTCCTTGGAAGTATCGTATATGTTGAAGGTATCGCCATTAGCGTCTTTCAGAGTCGGAAGATTCTGATCTAATAGGGTGATGCCGGTCGGATTACCGACGCGTACCGCACCATTCCCATTGTTGTAGAGATCGAAACGATTCCAATAGTTGTAAGCAAAGCGTTTACCGTCGTCGTGGGTGCGAGACATGAACACATGTTGCAACTGAAACCCCTGAACCAAAATGATATTTTTGCCCGCCAATTGATTGGCTGACGCGTGTGTTGCTCCGGCCACCATGGCCGAAAGCGCGAGTGATTTCCATAATTTCACAGTATTCTCCTGTCTCTTTTGCTTATTTTTATCGTTCAGAACAAGAACTGCTTACGACCCGAGACGTCGTAACTCTTTCGCGATACGTTGTGCCTTCTCATTGTGATAAGGCCGATCGAGGTATTCGGAAAAGCTGTAGCCCTCTACCTGAAAGGAAGTTTGCTCAACTCGTCCAAATTCGGTGATGTAATCTGGTTTCGAGGGTAATCGTTGAAGCGAGATATCCCGTAGTTCGTACGGACCTTCCGAGCCCGCGTGTTTAAGTGCCGCAATGTGGGCTTTCAGTGTCAAAGCGCCACTGCCCTCGATACTGCCTTCTGCACGTAGATGAACCAGAGGCGTTCCGGATTTAGCGTCATATAAATTCGCCCGAACGCGATGGTAGCCAGACTTTTCTGTTGATATGTACACTGGTATGGTCAGGAAATCCTCATAAACCTCCGCAGACGCAACCTGATCCACACTCGCAATGGTGGTGAGATACTCAATGCTGGAACCCCGTTGATAGGTCTCGCCCAAAAACTGGAATTCCACATCAACGGTCAATTCCTGCTTCCAGTCGACATCAGTCAGACGAAGCTCGCTAAAGTCCAACACGTAACTGTGCTCCGACCCTTCTACCGGAAAAACAGTTGCATGCGCCAAGATCTGCTGATCACTGACCAACCGGGCAGAAACAGCACTGTGTTCATCTGATGATAACCCCTGTATTTCTACCTGCGCTGTCAAAGCATCCCCATAGTAATAGCGGGATTGATTGGTTTTGATCGACAAAGTTGGACTGTTTGGATCGGTGAGTTTAGCTGGCAGGTCATTTGTAACAGGATTGTCCGGCAGGTATTTACTCGCCAGTTCGTCAGGATTAATCGGAACAGAAAAGCTCGGATACTGAGCTTGAGATTCATAGGCCGAACTAATGCGTTGCAATTTGAGTTTAATGTCTTCATCAAACTCAAAACCATCCGAGGTTTTTTGAACCCCCGGTAATGCTTGAGGCTGACTCTCATCCGGCGTTGCACCTTGATCCCGAGCAGAGAAACCCGACATTTTAGTGGACTCAGGCAAGACAACGTCGCTCTCCTGCTGAATCAGAAAAGAACTGAGCACCCCCAAACCACACATGGCAAGAACAGATAGCACCCCAAATTTTACAGACGTGACGGACTGATTCATGACCCACCCTTTTTATTGTTATTTTAAAAAAGGATATGCCTTTCACAGGTAGGATCTACTCCCCAAATGGGCCTCCCCGAACGGGGCTGTCCAAATGGGTAGTTTTTTTATTCAATACTCACTATCAGCTATCAGCGGTTTTTGTCATTTCATAAATGGTAAAGTGCTCGACAGCGCCTTCTGTCGCAGCCACATAAGCCTTTAAGTGCGCTTGTTCCATGTGAGCCTGCCAAAGTTCCCGTGAGGACCAACGCTCGTAAAACATAAAGTGGCCCGAATTCTCATTATCCTGATGTAAATCGTATTGCAGACACCCCGCCTCTGCCCGTGTTGGCAGAATCAGTTTTTCTAATTCCGACTTAACAAGCGCCACCTTGCCATCTTTAGCTGTGATATGAGCAATAATGATCAGTTCGTTCATAGATGTTCTCCTTTGGTTAGAAATTAGTTGTTTTCATTAGATTAAAACCCTTCCAATACGATTTTCCCTATGGACTGACCGGACTCGAGCTCTTCATGAGCTTGCCTTAAATTTTTCGCATGAATCACCCCAAGATTCTGGCCGAGCGTAGTTACCAAGTGTCCTTCATCCACCATGGTTGCCACCTGATTTAACAGCTCGCCCTGCTGATCCATATCTACGGCATTGAACATGGAGCGGGCAAACATAAACTCGATGTGAAGCGATAAGCTCTTAGGCTTAAGTTTCATAACGTCCAGCGTTGCCGGATCATCGATAAAGGCTATCTTGCCAAACGGGGCCAACAGCTCTATGTATTGATCAAAATAGCTGTCTGTATGTGTAAGGCTGGCCACATGCGTGACCGTCACTCCCAAGGCCTGAATCTGTGGTAACAATGGTTTATTGTGATCAATGACATGGTCTGCGCCCAGATCGCGAACCCATTGTTTGGAACTCGGTCGGGATGCTGTCGCAATCACCATCGCCCCCGTCAAACGTTTAACGAGCTGAATAAGAATGGAACCCACACCACCTGCTGCCCCGGTGATCAATAACACCTCGTTACGGGATACCGGCTCTTTTAAAGCCCTCTCCAGCTCCGATGAAGGCTTAGGATCAACTCGCGCCAAAGTAAGGTGCTCGAATAACAACTCCCACGCCGTAATGGTTGTTAATGGCAATGCAGCTGCTTCAGCCGCCGACAGAGTACCGGGTTTATGACCAGCTAGTCGTTCATCCACCAACTGATATTCCGCATTACTGCCCTGACGATTAAGATCGCCTGCATAATAAACTTTATCGCCCGGTTGAAAGCGGGTTACAGCCTCCCCAATCGCAACCACTTCGCCCACGGCATCCCAACCCAGCACCCGGTAATCACCCTTTTCCGGTGTAAATCGCTGCCTGATTTTATAATCCACCGGATTCACCGCAATGGCCTCTACTTTCACTAAGACATCCCGGCCAGAAACCTCCGGGGTTGGTAATTCCAGGTCCACTAACGATGCCTCATCAGCAATGGGTAAGGACTCAGAATACCCCACTGCTTTCATAAACGTAGGGATTTCAAGGTTACCTGATGTCATATTTCTCTCCATATCACTTCTTTTCATGTCAGTGTTTTTCATGTCAATGTTTTTCATGTCAGTGTTCTTCATTTCACTGCTCTACATGTCACACCCTTTCAAAGACAGGGTTCTGACTCTCTGTAAGATTTCTCCATGGTAGGTGTTGTCTACTACGTAATAAACAGCCTAATATTTGAATTATTATCAAAAAATATTTGAAAATAGGCGGATATAAGAATGCTTTTGGAAGATTTACAGGTAGTGCTGAAAGTCGCTGAATTTCACAGTATTACCGCAGCCGCTGCGCATTTAGACATGAGAACCGCCACCGCCAGCGCTGCTGTCAAACGCGTGGAAGCGGCTTTGGGTGTAGAACTTTTTGTTCGATCCACACGCCACCTAAGGCTATCAACCGCTGGTGAAAAGTATCTGCCGCAATGCCAACAAGCACTGGGCTTACTGAATCAGGCCAAACAAAATATTTTGGGGGATTTAGATGTCGTGGAAGGAGAGCTACGTATTGCCGTTTCTTCCGATCTTGGTCGGAACGTGGTCGCACCTTGGCTTGATACTCTGGTTGAGTCTTACCCTGATGTCAGTCTGAAACTCAACATCAGCGACAGCAATGTCGATTTTTACCGTGACGCCGTCGACATCGCGATTCGCTACGGTTCCCCTAACGACGCCAACCTCTACGGATTCAAACTGTGCGACGTTCCCCGCCTACTATGCGCCGCGCCCGACTATCTCAAACAACACGGACACCCACGACATCCGTCTGAACTATCGGAACACAACGGGCTCTTTTATCAGCTGCAAGACATCATTCATAATCACTGGAGATTCACCAAAGGCAACAAGGAATACAAAATTAAAATGCCCGGAAACCGGGCCTCGAATGACGGCGACCTGGTCAAACGCTGGTGCGTCGCCGGAAAAGGCATCGCAGTAAAATCCTGCTTAGATATGGCTGACGAACTACTCAATGGCCGGGTCATCAACATCATGCCGGACTATCAACCACCCATGACCGAACTCTGGCTAATCTGTCCGAGCAAACAATCCATCACACCAGCCGTTCGTATTTTAAGAGACGAATTCAGAACACGTTGCCAAACGCTGTTAGGGAAACTCTGAACAAGTCCTGCTTTTCCTGAGTCTTCTCAAGATACAAGCCAGGCTTCCCCAAAAATCGTCCAAGCTCTGTTTGTTTATTAACCTGAAATCCGCATTTTGGCGGATTTCAGGCGCACCTCGCCTATGCGAAAAGGTATTTCTTGACGATTAGTAAGTTGGTAAAGCCCGATAAAAGAAAGAGTCTCTCTGTATTCTTTG
>JBFHTA010000111.1:0-12340 GCA_041590855.1 Pseudomonadales bacterium | reverse complement strand
GCTTTCATGGACTTTAAAGACATGACACATTTATTACAGAAATACGTCGCCCTTAAACAAAAAAAGCGAGCCAATGGCTCGCTTTTTTTCAACAAAATATCTTATGCTTTCTTTCGCTTTTCCCATAGCATCATCACAGGGCCAGACGCAGCGTAGATCATAAAGCCTACCCACAACACTCTAGCAGGGTCCAAGGCAACCAACGCAATAACCAAAACCATTGAAATCAATGCAATAAAAGGCACTTTATTCTTCAAATCAAAATCTTTGAAGCTGGTATACCGAACATTACTAACCATCAAAATACCAGCTGTCGCGACTACAATAGCAGCAAACCACGAGATATCCGTTCCATTGACCCCGCTTTCTGCATACGTCCAGACCATCCCCGCTACAATGGCAGCAGCTGCCGGACTGGCCAAACCAATGAAATACTTTTTATCCACAATATCTATTTGTGTATTAAACCGGGCCAACCTCAAGGCAGCACACGCTACAAAAATGAAAGAAGCTACCCAACCAACCTGACCAAGCGACTGCAGCGACCAAGTGAATGCCACCAACGCAGGAGCCATACCAAACGCGACCATATCAGAAAGACTGTCGTATTGAGCACCAAAATCGCTCTGGGTATTTGTCAAACGAGCAACACGACCGTCCAGCCCATCCAAAATCATTGCTACAAAAATTGCAATTGCAGCTTTCTCAAAGTGGCCATTCATTGATGCAACAACCGCATAAAAACCAGAGAACAAAGCAGCGGTAGTGAACATATTTGGAAGTAGATAGACACCCTTGTGTCGAGCTTTTTTCACAGCCTCTTGTGTAGTTTCCACTGAAGATTCCACTTCTTCACCAATATTCGATTCTGTTTCTTTTTGATCTTCCAACTTAGACATAATCTCAATCCCAAAAAATATCCCGATAATTTTAGGGAAATTTGAATGACAAGCCAATGAAAGAAGCCCCAATTTTCCACTGGACATAAAAAAGCGCGGTATAAACCGCGCTTTTAAGACCATAAAGTCAGAACTTAGTTCTTCTCTTGGTCAACGATTTTGTTCGCTGCGATCCAAGGCATCATTTCACGCAACTTAGCACCAACCTGCTCGATTGGGTGAGCAGCGTTGTTACGACGCCATGCAGTCATCTCTGGGTAGTTAGACTGACCTTCCAAGATGAATTTCTTAGCGTAAACACCGTCTTGAATATCTTTCAATGCAGCACGCATTGCTTTGCGAGACTCTTCGTTGATTACGCGAGGACCAGTAACGTACTCACCGTACTCAGCGTTGTTAGAGATAGAGTAGTTCATGTTCGCGATACCACCTTCGAACATCAAGTCTACAATCAACTTCAGCTCGTGAAGACACTCGAAGTAAGCCATTTCCGGAGCATAACCCGCTTCAGTAAGCGTTTCGAAGCCCATCTTAACAAGCTCAACAGCACCACCACAAAGAACCGCCTGCTCACCGAACAAATCAGTTTCAGTTTCATCTTTGAACGTAGTTTCGATGATACCAGTACGACCACCACCAACGCCTGAAGCGTAAGAAAGAGCTACGTCTTTCGCATTACCAGATGCATCCTGGAAGATCGCGATCAGGTCAGGAATACCACCACCACGTACAAATTCAGAACGTACAGTGTGACCCGGCGCCTTAGGAGCAATCATAATTACATCAAGATCTTTACGAGGAACGATCTGGTTGTAGTGAATTGCAAAACCGTGAGCGAACGCAAGTGTTGCACCTTCTTTTAGGTTTGGCTCAATGTCTTGCTTATAAAGCTGGCTCTGGAACTCATCCGGAGTCAAGATCATAACAAGATCCGCTTGAGCTACTGCATCAGCTACGCTATCCATAACTTTAAGACCGTGCGCTTCTGCTTTAGCAATTGAAGAAGAGCCCTTACGTAGTGCAACAGTTACATCTACACCAGAATCTTTCAGGTTACACGCGTGTGCATGACCTTGAGAACCATAACCAACGATGGTTACTTTCTTACCTTTGATGATTTCGATGTTACAATCTTTATCGTAATAAACTTGCATGGTATTCCTCGATTTTTCAGTCGCCGAGCTAAATAAAGCTCGGCATTGTATAGTCTTTTTCCACTGACGTCAGCTTACTGCTCAAAATAACGTCAACCGTAATTTTTAAAGGCCTAATACCTTTTCACCACGAGCAATGCCAGATACGCCTGAACGTACCACTTCCAATACAGAAGCATTACCAATCGCATGAATAAAGGCGTCTAACTTCTCAGATGTACCAACGACCTGAATAGTGTAGACAGAAGGTGTCATGTCAATAATTTGAGCACGGAAAACATCTGCAGTGCGCTTGATTTCAGCACGCTGAGCTCCTGAGGCGCGAACCTTGATCAAAAGTAGTTCACGTTCAACATGCGCCCCTTCCGTCAAATCCACCAACTTAACTACTTCAACCAACTTGTTAAGCTGCTTGGTAATTTGCTCAATTACTTTATCGGAACCAATCGTAGTTACCGTCAAGCGTGATAGAGTCGAGTCTTCCGTAGGAGCCACAGTCAAAGTTTCAATGTTGTAGTTTCTCTGTGAGAACAAGCCCACAACTCGTGACAACGCACCCGGCTCATTCTCCAGTAATACTGAAATAATGTGTCTCATTAGGTACGCTCCGTCTTGCTCAACATCATATCTCTCATTGATCCTGTCGGTACCTGCATTGGGTACACATGTTCAGTCGGATCAACCATTACATCCATAAACACCAAACGATCTTTCATGGCAAAGGCTTCTTCCATTGCCGACTCAAGATCACTCAGCTTTTCAACACGCATTGCAACGTGCCCATAGGCCTCAATCAATTTCTGGAAGTCTGGCAATGATTCCATATATGAATGTGCATGGCGTGCTTCGTAGTTAAGATCCTGCCACTGCTTAACCATACCTAACGCCTGGTTGTTCAGATTAAGAATCTTCACTGGTAAGTTGTATTGCTTACAGGTAGACAATTCCTGAATGTTCATCTGGAAACTGCCTTCACCTGTCACACATACAACCTCACTGTCCGGGTAATTCAGTTTAATTCCCATGGCCGCAGGTAAACCAAAGCCCATGGTGCCCAAACCGCCAGAGTTGATCCAACGATTTGGCTTATCAAACTTGTAATACTGAGCCGCAAACATCTGATGCTGACCAACGTCTGAAGTAACGTATGCATCACCCTTAGTCACCTTATATAAGGTTTCAATAGCTTGCTGAGGTTTAATGTATTCGCTTTCTGTGGAATAACGCATGCCGTGATAAGCTTTCCACTCATCAACCTGACGCCACCAGCTGGCAAGCGCTTCTTTCTCGATTGATTTTTTGGACGCCTTAACCAAATCAAGCATTTCATCCAACACTTGATCCACCGGACCAACAATCGGCACGTGCGCATCAATCGTCTTAGAAATTGATGCCGGATCAATATCAACGTGAACGATCTTAGCGTTCGGACAGAACTTATTCGTGTTATTGGTTACACGGTCATCGAATCGAGCACCAATCGCAATGATTAAGTCACTGTGGTGCATGGTCATATTGGCTTCATATGTACCATGCATACCCAGCATGCCCACATATTGGCGATCAGTGGCCGGATAAGCACCCAGCCCCATCAGAGTATTGGTAACAGGAACATCCAATAATTTTGCCAATTCAGTCAATTGCGCACTGGCTTTACCTAAAATGACGCCACCACCCGCATAAATCACTGGGCGCTTGGCTTCAAAGATCATATCAACGGCTTTTTTAATCTGCCCCGTATGACCTTTCATTGCAGGGTTATAAGAGCGCAGCTTCACTTTGGATGGGTAGCTGTATTCATAGCGCTCATTCGGCAACGTCATATTCTTAGGAATATCAACAACGACCGGCCCTGGACGCCCAGACTGCGCAATATAGAAGGCCTTTTTAATCACTTCAGGAATTTCTTCAGGTTTTTTAACCGACATACTGTGTTTTACGATTGGGCGAGACACACCAATCATATCGGTTTCCTGAAACGCATCTTCACCGATGAGGTGCGTTGGAACCTGAGCCGTCAAAACGACCATAGGAATTGAATCCATGTAGGCTGTCGCAATGCCGGTCACTGTATTTGTCGCACCAGGACCAGAAGTCACAAGGACAACACCAGCTTTACCTGACGCACGCGCATAACCGTCAGCCATATGTGTTGCAGCTTGCTCATGACGGACGAGCACGTGCTTCACATCAGACTGGCGATACAAAGCATCATAAATATGCAGGGCTGCACCGCCCGGATAACCATAAATATACTCTACGCCTTCGTCTCTGAGAGCACGAATAAGCATATCTCCGCCGGAAAGTAATTCCACCTTTGAGTCCTCTAACAAGAAATGTGCAAAATTTACACGTATAATTATTCATTCACGCCGCTAACGCCAGCAGCGGATTCACATAGATGCACCACATTATCAAAGCAACGCTACACAGCTGGTTCGGCCATTGCAAAGTTGCCCCGGTAACGCTTTTTTGGCGTTGTATCCTAAGTTTCTAGTGGTTGACCAAAAACCGGATTGGAGACAGGTTACATAAGCCATGCGGCTACTTGCTTATGCACCAGATGAGGTTTGATTCAGGGGGTTGCCCAATTATCTTGACTCATTTTGGAGCTGGATATTCTGACATCACCCATATTAAAGTCAATAGAAGAAAGTCCCTGACAAGACTTATAAGGTATTTTTTTTAGTTTACACTTAGGTATTACTTAAGCTATTACTTAAAATTTCTGAGAACGAACCATGAAGACAATCAAAACCCTACCCCTTGCAATGCTGTTTGGCTGTTTAAACCTATTATCCACCCAGGCTCCTGCGGAAACCTTTTACAAGTGGGTGGACGAACAAGGCACAACACATTACGGCAGTAAGCCTTCGGAAGAACACAGCTCAACCCCTGTGCATACTTCAGGCAGACCATCAGGCCCTGCATCCAGAATGGCGCCATCAGCAAAAAGCGAAAACAGTGAGGAAACCGATTCCGGCGAAGGGAGTGTGGCCTATGATGCAGAAGAAATGGCCAAATATTGTAAGAGCATCAAGGAACGTCTGGACTTAATGATTGCCAAGAATCAAATCAAGCAACGAAATAAAGATGGGTCAGTTGTCATGCTGACAGAAGAACAACGTCAAAAACAAATCTCAGACCTCAAAAAACGGATGGCTGAGAACTGCAAATAAGCGACGAATTACTGGGCTAATCAGCCGCCATCTTGAGTAATTTCACCAAACCTCTACCCTCACTTCTCAGAAATGTGCACCGTTAGCCACTTTATGGCTAACGGAATCGCATCAAAATGGGTATTATTTCCCGAATAACAAGAATAACAGGCTGCACGATAGGAGCCACACCATGATCAGACATATACGAATAGCACTACTCTTAACCCTTGCTTTTACAACACTGGCCGGGTGTTCCAGTTTCGGATCAGCAATGAAAGCCAGCCCTTCTGGCATTCATGCAATGGGCCTGGCCACCATTAGCCATGAAGATATTGAAGAATCCTACACTGATGAGGATTCAAAATGGTACGCATACAAAGGCCTGCGCGTTCACTACAAAGATACAGGAGAAGGAGAACCCATTATTCTGCTTCACGGCATTATGTCCTCCCTTCACACCTGGGATGACTGGGCCAAAGAACTTGAGAAAAACTATCGAGTCATTCGGATGGATCTTCCCGGATTCGGCCTAACCGGCCCACTGACCGAAGACATGAAATACGACAAAGGCGAGTTCATCGCGTTCATAAACAGTTTTTCTCACATGCTGGAGCTGGATAAGTTCGCATTAGCCGGGAATTCTCTGGGCGGTTATATGAGTGCCCACTACGCTGCAAACTATCCTGAACGCGTTTCCAAGCTAATACTACTTGACCCCGTCGCATACCCGCAGGACGTCCCCTGGGTCATCACCATGGCAAACCTTCCTGGCCTTTGGCACATGTCGAAAAAAGTTGTTCCACCCTGGCTAGTCAGCCTGAACGTTGAAGAAGTTTACGGCGATAAAGAACGCATCAAACCAGAGCACATGAAGCGTTACTTGCAACTAAGCATGCGAAAAGGCAATCGCGAGTCCTATGCTGAAGTATTAAAACTCATTTACGAAAAGAGCAAACCAGGCAAAGAACGCTTCCCGTTCAATCAAATTACCGCACCAACTCTACTGATGTGGGGTGAGAAAGATAAATGGGTACCAGTCAGTCAAATACCGAACTGGGAAAGAGACATTAGTAACACCCAGACCATTGTCTATCCAGGTGTTGGTCATGTTCCCATGGAAGAGACACCAAAGCGTACCGTTCAAGACGCTATCAAATTCCTGAAAGAAGAAAACCCGCAGCCTGTTAAAACAGCGACTGCAAAAGAAGAAACAACAGCAGAAGAAGCCCCTGCGGTATAACATGCAGCTTGAAGCTTGATCTCTACAGAAAACATCGATTCTGGACACACCAAACCACAGACAAACAAAAAGGCCGGATATATCTCCGGCCTTTTTATTAACTGTCATCTTCAACTACTTGCTAAAAACGACCTTATCTTCTTGAATATCGGCTTTAATTATTTCACCTGGAATAAACTCACCTCCAAGAAGCGCCTCTGCCAACGGATTCTCAATATAACGCTGAATAGCCCGTTTCAATGGGCGCGCCCCATATACAGGATCAAATCCGGCCTCACAGATGGTCGACATCAATTGATCAGATAACTCCAACTTCATATCTCGCTCTGCCAAACGCTGATAGAGACGGTCTAACTGAATACCCGCAATACCGGCAATTTGCTCACGATCCAACGCATGGAACACAACCGTTTCATCGATTCGGTTAATAAATTCCGGACGGAAGTGCTGACCAACAACCTCCATCACCCGATGTTTCATGTCCTCATAATTCTCTTCGTCGGTCCGACCTTGTACCACTTCAGACCCCAGATTGGAGGTCATCACGATCACGGTATTCCGAAAATCCACAGTTCTACCCTGACCGTCAGTAAGCCGGCCATCTTCCAAGACCTGAAGCAGAACATTGAAGACATCCGGATGCGCCTTTTCCACCTCATCCAGCAACAAAACGGAATAAGGCTTACGTCGCACCGCCTCGGTCAGATAGCCACCTTCTTCATAGCCGACATAGCCAGGAGGCGCACCAATCAATCGAGCCACAGAGTGTTTTTCCATAAACTCAGACATATCAATCCGAACCATGGCTTCTTCCGTATCAAATAAGAAGGCAGCCAGGGATTTACAGAGTTCCGTCTTACCTACCCCGGTTGGCCCAAGGAACAAGAAAGAACCGTTCGGGCGATTCGGATCAGCCAAACCAGCACGAGATCGCCTTACAGCATTGGCTACAGCCATTACGGCTTCGTCCTGACCGACCAGACGTTCATGCAAGGCATCTTCCATACGAAGTAACTTCTCACGCTCACCTTCCAACATTTTAGACACTGGAATCCCAGTCCATCGGGAAATCACCTCGGCAATTTCTTCCTCGGTGACCCGGTTACGCAAGAGCGTTTTTTCTTCGGTTTGGGCTTTGCTGGCACGCTCTAACTCTTTTTCCAGCATCGGAATGGTGCCATATTGCAGTTCCGACATGAGCGTCAAGTCACCGTTTCGACGTGCCGTTTCCAAATCAATACGAGCCTTTTCAAGATCGGCCTTAACTTGATGCTCGCCTTGTAAGGAGGCCTTTTCCGCCATCCAAACCTCTTCCAGATCCGCGTAATCTTTCTGAACACTGTTAATGGTGTTCATCAATTCTTCCAAGCGTTTCTTGGAAGCCGGATCACTTTCTTTTTTCAACGCCTCGCGCTCGATCTTCAACTGAATCAAGCGGCGTTCCAAGCGATCTAGATTTTCGGGCTTTGAATCAATTTCCATTCGAATACGGCTTGCGGCCTCATCCACCAAATCAATGGCTTTATCTGGCAACTGACGATCCGCAATGTAACGATGTGACAATTTGGACGCCGCAATAATGGCAGAGTCGGTTATTTCAACGCCATGATGCACTTCATAACGTTCTTTCAAACCGCGCAGAATCGCAATGGTGTCTTCTTCGCTGGGTTCATCCACCAGGACTTTTTGGAAACGACGCTCAAGCGCTGCATCTTTTTCAATGTACTGACGATACTCATCCAGCGTGGTTGCGCCCACACAATGCAACTCACCACGAGCCAGCGCCGGCTTCAACATATTACCAGCATCCATGGAGCCTTCACTCTTTCCAGCACCAACCATGGTATGAAGCTCATCAATAAACAGAATGATTTGACCTTCTTGCTTCGCCAACTCGTTCAAAACCGCCTTTAAGCGCTCTTCAAACTCACCCCGATATTTGGCTCCTGCAACCAGGGACCCCATATCCAACGACAACACCCGCTTGTTTTTCAGCCCATCAGGCACTTCATTATTAATAATGCGCTGCGCCAAGCCTTCAACAATGGCCGTCTTACCCACACCAGGCTCGCCGATTAACACCGGATTATTTTTGCGACGGCGTTGCAGAACCTGAATGGTTCGGCGAATTTCATCATCACGGCCAATCACCGGGTCCAACTTGCCTTGCTCAGCCTTTTCGGTGAGGTCCACTGTGTATTTATCAAGCGCTTGGCGCTGGTCTTCTGCTTCCGGGCTTTGCACGGATTCACCTCCACGGACATCATCAATTGCTTTTTGCAGAGTCTCTTTGGTCAGTCCGGCCTTTTTGAGAATCTCACCCAAACGCCCTTTATCTTCCAGGGCAGCCAACAAAATAAGTTCGCTGGAAATGTATTGATCGTGTTTCTGCTGAGCCAATTTATCAGCACGATTTAGTAGACGCCCCATGTCGTTAGACATATGAACATCGCCATCACTGCCTGAAATAGTTGGAAGTTGCTGTAAGTGCTGCTCCAACCCTTCCTTCAACACGGAAAGATTACCGCCCGCTTTCTGTATCACAGGCGCTAAAGAGTTATTAGTATCTTGCAGTAAGGCCTGCATTAGATGAACTGGCTCAATAAAATTATGATCCCGTCCGATGGCTAACGACTGAGCGTCAGAGAGCGCCACTTGCAACTTACTGGTTAATCGGTCAATTCGCATAGGTTATATTCCTCATAGCAAGTCTTTGCGTTAGATCTTACGAATAGGACGCAAACGACTTATTCTTGTCATGAGAAATAAATAGGGATGAAGTGATACGCTTTCAAGAGAGGAAAGGCAGAATTGATTATTTCTTGATCCAAATCATCGAAGCCATACGACCAGTCGTTCCTTCCTTGCGGTAGGAATAAAAGCGATTATCCTCCCACGTACAGAAGTCCCCACCATAGACAGCCTCAACGCCGGCTTGATGAAGACGAAGGCGAGCAAGCTCGTAAAGATCGGCAAAATATTTACCCCGCGACATATAGTCCGGCTTAAATGCCTTCTCTGCGGTTAGGTCGTGCTCAATAAACTCTCTACGAACTTCAGGGCCCACTTCAAAGAAGTGACGACTGATTGCCGGTCCTAGCCAAGCCATTAAAGATTCAGGAGGGACAGCCATTGATTGCACCGTTTCCTCTAACACACCAGAAGCCAATCCCCGCCAACCCGCATGAGCCACCGCAACTTTCGACCCTTTCGTGTCAGTAAAAAACACAGGCAAACAATCTGCCGTCATAACTACACAGGGCAAGCCCGCTTTATCCGTCATGACGGCATCACCCTCACGAATTTTACCATCGTCCTGAGCGTCCACCACATGTACCCCGTGCACCTGATGCAACCACTGCCCGACTTTTTTCAAACCCGCCAAATGCAGGAACTTAGCCCGATTTTTTACCACGTTTGATGCATCATCCCCAACATGATCGCCCATATTGAACGATGAATACGGGCCTTCACTATACCCCCCGTAACGAGTGCTGACACAGGCTTTGACGTTTTGAGGTGCCGGCCAATTCGCCCAGATCAAGCTGTCCTCTGATTGCTGTTGTTCAGACATCCCTAACACCTCCGTCTTTTAGTTTCTTCCGCTTAATCTTCTTCCGACAAGCATTCCAACAATGACGTCATGTCATCTGGCAAATCAATTTCCCATTCGAGTTCATCACCTGTTCTCGGATGAAACAACTCTAAACGTTTCGCATGTAACGCTTGTCGACCAAAGCCTCTCAAGGCATCCAATAAGGCTTGAGAAGCCCCTTTAGGCACCTTCATTCGTCCGGCATATAAGGCATCCCCGATTAACGGATACCCCAGGTGCGACATATGAACCCGAATCTGGTGAGTGCGCCCGGTTTCCAGTTTCATCCGCACATGCGTGTGATGTTTGAAGCGTTGCAGCACACGGTAATGAGTCACCGCTGGCTTACCAGAAGGTACTACAGCCTGACGTTTACGGTGTACAGGATGACGACCTATCGGCTCTTCAATCACCCCGCCTCCGGTCATTACGCCTTGGACCACGGCTTCGTATTCACGCCCCATTTCTCGGGATTGCAACTGATCAACCAAATCATTCTGCGCTTCAATGGTTTTAGCAACCACCATCAAGCCTGTTGTGTCCATATCCAACCGATGGACAATGCCGCAACGTGGGACGACTTCAATACCCGGATAATGATGTAACAATGCATTCAATAGAGTACCGTCATAATGCCCTGCAGCCGGGTGCACCACCAAACCTGCCGGTTTGTTGATTACCAGGATGTCATCATCCTCGTACACTATGTTTAAAGGAATGTCTTCAGCCACCCACTGGTTGACGTCTTCCAGTTGCGCTTCAATGGCCAACTGCTCGCCACCCCACAGTTTTTCTTTGGCCTTCAAGGTCTTCCCGTCAACGGTCAGTTCGCCTGATTTAATCCACCCTTGAATCCGGGAGCGAGAGTACTCGTCAAACAATTGGGAGGCTATTTGATCAACCCGCTGACCAGCCAGCGATTCGGGGACAACTTGTAATTCAGAAATTTGGCGAGACATACCGTTTTTAAATACCTTTTATTACGCAACTTTTACATCAGGACCGCATCTAAGAAACGACTCACGATTCAATAAATTTATCCACCAAATCACTGTAACCAGTGGCTGATGTATGCTTAAATGCTTGGCCTAAAGACTCATTATATCTATTGCATGTCCATGATGTTAAAAAGATTCGCTTTCATTTTCCTAATATTTTCCATCCTAACCGGTTGCGCCAGTGACAATAAGAAACCTGACGAACCTGAAAAGACCGAGCTTGAGTATTACAGCGACGCTCAGGAATTGATGGATACCGAACAGTATTTCCAAGCCATCAAAGAACTTTCAGGGCTTGAAAGCTTCTATCCCTTTGGCCGTTACGCTGAACAAGCGAAACTGGAATTAATGTTTAACTATATGGCGCTGGACGATTACACCAACGCCCACTCAACGGCAGAGCGCTTCCTTCGTCTGCATCCTCGTCATCCTAAAGTAGATTATGCTTACTACGTAAGAGGGCTTTCGACCTATTATATGACGCGCGGCTTCTTTGATTCCTTTGTGGCCATTGACCGTGCTGAACGTGATATGGCTATTATGCAGGATGCTTTTAAGGAATTTGACGAACTACTCACCAAGTTCCCTAACAGCCCCTACGCTGCTGATGCCCGTCAACGCATGATTCACTTACGCGACTATTTAGCTCGCCATGAGATATTCGCTGCGCGTTACCTGATTCGTCGCCAGGCCTTTGCCGCTGCCGCAAACAGGGGGCAGTTTATCGTAACTCGCTTCCAAGGCAGCAGTGCTGTGCCTGAAGGCTTAGCCATCATGGTCGAGTCCTACCAGAAGCTCGGCTTGGAGGATCTGGCTAAAGACACACTTCAAGTGTTAGTCAGCAACTATCCGAACTACGAAAAGCTGGACGAAAACAAGCAACTCATCATTGAAGATGTACACTCCAACGATCAACGTTCCTTCCTGAACATTCTGACCTTTGGACTGTTGGGCTAATCGCAAAACCTTCGATCGAAACACCCCGAAGAAGGTAACAAAACACAAAAAAGGCCAGCGATTTCGCTGGCCTTTTTTATTGGGCATGACCCACCTGATACAGGTTTACACGAGCTTTAACGTATCTAACGTATTTGCTCGAACCTCTCTCAACAGGTCCGCATCCGACACTAAGTCCTGACCGTAAGAAGGAATCATTTCCTTCATCTTGGCTTGCCACTCTGGTTGAGCCAAACGATCTTTAAAGCAACGCTCGATGACCTCAACCATCGCCTGAACTGCTGTTGACGCACCAGGAGATGCACCCAACAAGGCCGCCAGAGAGCCATCAGACGC
>JBFHTA010000110.1:0-12373 GCA_041590855.1 Pseudomonadales bacterium | reverse complement strand
GTCAGAACCGATTTGGAATATGGCAACCAACTGCATCAAATGGATCAACACAGTTTTATCGGTGCCTTTTGCAAAAAGACCTATTTGATTGAAGCCCATAACGAGATTCTGCCAACCTTTTATCAAGCCTATGAGGAAGCCACCAGTGGTGAGCCCGGGCCGGTGTTCATCGAAATTCCTGTTAACATTCAGCTGTTTTCGGGAGAGGCCGGTGCATTGTTTCCTTATACACCGTCGGTCAAAACCCAGGCGTTGGATGAGGCGGCGATGGCTCAAGCTGTGGCCTTGATAGAAGCCTCTCAGCACCCGTGTATCTTTGCGGGTTGGGGGGCAATGGACGCTTCAGAGCAATTAATTGAGCTGGCTGAAACTCTGAATGCGCCAGTGGCGACGACACTGCAAGGGCTGAGTGTAATATCTCACGATCACCCGTTGCATGCAGGCTTCGGGTTTGGACCGGCGTCCGTGCCTTCTGCCCAAAAAGCATTTGAAGGTTGTGATTGCTTGATCGCCATTGGTACCAAGTTTTCTGAAATTGCTACAGGCAGTTTTGGCATTACACCGCCTGAAAATGTGATTCATATTGATATTAACCCAGAGTCAATCGGGGTGAATTTCGAGCCATCGGTGTCTTTGGTGGCGGATGCGCACATGGCGCTGAGCGAAATAAACACGCGAGTACATCGAAAACCGGTTTCTGACATTGCAGAGCTAATTCGCATTCAGAAACAGGGTTACATTGAAGAGTGGTTAGCGCATCCTTCAACGACAGATACAGCAGAGGTGGGGCATCCCTGTCGGGTTAACCCGGCACGCTTTTTTAACGCGTTGAGAGCCAAATTGCCGAGGGACGGAATCACTGTTGTGGATGATGGCAATCATACGTATTTGGCGGCGGAGTTAATGCCCATCTATGGCCCAAGACAGTTCATTTCGCCCACCGACTTTAATTGTATGGGGTATAGCGTACCAGCTGCTATCGGGGCCAAGTTGATGCATCCGAGTCGAGACGTAGTGACCATTGTTGGAGATGGATGTTTTGCGATGACTTGTATGGAAATCACCACGGCGACCGCATTGAATCTTGGTGTGGTGTATTTTGTGTTCAATGATGGGGAGTTATCGCAAATCGCTCAGGCTCAGCGCCTTCCCTATAATCGCACCCCTTGTACTCAGCTGACGCGGGTCAATTTTGAAGGTGTGGCCCTGGCGGTGGGAGCGGAATATGTTGCTTTAACATCGCATCAAGGCATGGCGGACTGTATTGACCAGGCATTGGCCTGTGCGCGTAACGGGCGACCTGTGATTGTGGATGTAAAAATTGATTACTCTAAGAAAACAGCCTTTACCCAAGGTGCAGTAAAAACCAATTTTCAACGTTTTGATTTGAAAACCAAACTCAGAATCGGGGCCAGAGCACTTACACGTCGGATGACTGGATAACCTGCTTTCCGGAAAACCGATTCGTGGCGTCATCTTCGCTCGTTTTCCTGCTATGGTTAGGTAGGGTAACCCTATGCTAGGAGCGGTGAGGCGTCATGGTTCGATGTTCTATTCTGTCTGTAACACTTGTACTGAGCATGCAGTTGTTCGCGCATGATCATGAGTGGGTGTTGGTTACGGGGTCGAACTTTCCTCCTTATACCGATTCCGGTTATCCCAAAGGTGGTTTGTTTGTTGAGCTGGTGGATGCCGTAATGAGTAATATGACCAGTGCCAATGGCGATTACCAAATCAAGTGGTTGCCTTGGCGGCGTGGTTATCTGGAAACCAGTTCTGGTAAATACATAGCGACGTTTCCTTACGTGTATACGCCCGAGCGGGCCGAGCACCTTCAATATTCTGAACCGCTGGTTGTGGTTGAAGAACGTATTTTTTCTCAGGCAAAAGACCCGAGAGACTTCAATAAGATCGAACAATTTAATGACTTAACGGGCTGTAAGCCTTTGGGTTATAACGTCAATGCCGTGCAAAAGTTTATTGATGACGGACACATGGAGCTTCTTTGGGTAGACAGTCTGGATACCTGTTTTCAGCTATTAGCGCAGGGGCGGGTAGATCTGGTTGATATCGACAAGTACGTAGGCTTTGCCTTCATCAAAAAACTGCAACTCAAGCCCATGGAGTTTAAGATGCACCAGCGGGTGCTATTGCAACAGACTATGCATGTGGTGGTTTCCCGTAAACACCCCAAAGCAGATCTGTTTCTTCATACCTTTAACGAGGCCTTGCTAAAAGTTAAGAAGGCCTCGATTTACAAACAGATTCTTGACAGTTATTTGCGTTAGAGCCGGTTTGCTTTGATTACCTATAGCAGCTCAAGCATGGCTTCTGCTTTACTGACTTCAAAGGTTTTAGGCGGCTCGACCTTAAGCTGAACAACGCGCCCGTCATCCACCAACATCGCATAGCGTTTGGAACGAACACCGCCAAAATCCCCGGTGTCCATATCCAACCCAATGGCTTTGGTAAAGCTGGCGCCGCCATCGGCAAGCATAATGATCTCTTCGGCATTTTGGGTGTCACCCCAGGCTTTCATTACAAAGGCATCGTTGACTGACAAACAAATAATGCTATCAACGCCTTTTGCTTTAATCTTATCAGCCAATGCAATGTAGCCAGGCAGGTGTTCTTCAGAGCAGGTCGGGGTGAATGCGCCCGGAACAGCGAATAACACGACTTTCTTACCGGCAAACAGGTCTTGGGTCGTCAGCGATTGCATACCATCGTCGGTGAGTTGCTGAAAAGTAACGTCAGGGAGTTGTTCATCAAGCAGTATCATAAGCGCATCCTTTTCTGGTTATGAGTTGTGAATTATGACGGTTTTTACAAAGCGTCTATCAGCGTTTAAGCATAGATAGCTTTAGAGTATCTAGAAAGTGCTTATTCCAGGTTTAGGCAGTGAATAACCTAACCAAATCACTGCAAGCTGCACTCTCAAGGCGGATCTGATAAGGTACGCGGCTTAGTATCAGTACCTACATCCCCGTACTTTTCTATTACCACTGAAAAACAGCTCTTAGGATATTCCACCCATGACGTCTACGGTTCTGCCTTATCTTGCAACTATTGATGACCCTGAACAGTGCCAACGTGTCTTTCATGGCCGGGGGCATCAGTTCCCCGGATTCGAACATGTCTGTGTTGATTGGATTAACCCGGTGGTGTTAATCACCCTGTTCAAAGAACCCGAACCCCAATGGTTGCAGGAATTGGTGTCAGAGCTAGCTCACCGAATACCAGATCACCGTTCGATACAGGTTCAGTACCGTTGTCGAAAGGGTGCACCGATTGAAGTGCTCTCGGGTGAGCCCGTTTCTGAACTGGTAGCGATCGAAGACGGTGCCAAGTTTCACATCCGCCTGGGTAAGGCTCAAAACACCGGGCTGTTTCTGGATATGATCAACGGACGCCGTTGGCTTAAAGAACACAGCCGTGGCAAGAAAGTGTTAAATCTCTTCGCCTATACCTGTGGTTTTTCTGTGGCAGCAGTTGAAGGGGGCGCAGAGCAAGTCGTGAACGTGGACATGTCGAAGGCGTCTCTGGCTACCGGACGGGAAAATCATAGGCTGAATGATCACCCGTTAGAGAAGGTGATGTTTCAGGGGGTGGATATTTTCAAGTCCTGGGGGCGGATTAAAAAGCCCGGTTTGTACGATGTGGTGGTTTCTGATCCACCAAGTTTTCAGAAAGGCAGTGTTAATATCCAAAGGGATTACCATAAAATTATTCGCCGTTTGCCGGAATTGTTGGTGCCTGGGGGGCTGGCTATGTTGTGTTTGAACTCTCCGGATCTGGATGATGAGTTTTTGTTATCTCAGGTGGCTGAGCATTGTCCGGACTGTAGGTTACTTCAGAAAATCGAAAACCCGGATATTTTTGTGGATGCCCAAGCAGGGAAAGGGCTGAAGGTCTATGTGTTTCAATATAAGTAAGAGGCTCGGATATTGACTGGCGGAGGCCTTAAAATGTGCAATCGACCTTTTAGCAAAAGGAACCATTTATCTAAGAAGTGATACTTTCGTTAGGGTTTTGTCATCAATTCTATTGGCATGCAAGGTATACTGCGGTTTGAGAGATTATATGAACTTCAAGGACGAGGTATCAAAGGTAAAGAGTTATGAAAGGACAAAAACTTGCGGTGTGTTTTGCCACATTAATTAGCGGATCAGCAGCACTTAGTTGGACTTCGCCGGTCCTGGCCGATCGTGGGCAATACTATCTTGAGCAGGCTGAATTCGAAATGGCCAAATCAGAACGTTCGGTGTCAGCCATGAATCGTTTTATTCAACAGTATCCTGCTTCCGATTGGCGCGAACAAGCGGAGTATGAGCGTGATCGGTTGGCCTATACACAGGCCGCACAACAAGGAACGTCAGCCGCTGTTGAAACCTTTATTAAGTCTTACCCAGACAGCTCTTGGTTACCCAACGCGCATTTTATGCTAAAGCGATTGAAGCAGGATGAAGCGTCCAGACGAGCCAGTAAGGGTTATACGTCCTCTGATCATGAGCTCTCTGAAGCAGAGCCGCGCACCAGGTCATCTGAGAAACCCAGTCGCTACGCAAAACCGTCTGGCGATCGAAGTCAGGATCGAGTTTCACGCGCCTTGTCGATCTACGGTGATCGAAGAGCTGAAAAACAGCGAGAGAAAGAGGAAGCGTTGGAAGCCAAGCGAGAGCAGGAAAAACATCAACGTAATTGCAATCGTATGAGAGATGGCATGGAGGCGCTGAATCAGAGAATGCGTTGGTACAATCTGGATGATCAGGGGCAGCGACAGTATTTATCGGATCAGCAGGTGGAGCAAAGCAAGCAACGCCTGGCTGAAAAATATCAGGCTGAATGCGGTTAGCCGGATTAGAAGCGGTCAGTTTTCTTCCCTGTTTTCTATTTCTGCTCACTTAACCAAGTGAGTATTTCGTCTTTTGGCATGGGTCGGGCATAGTGAAAGCCCTGGCCGATGTCACATCCCAAGTCTTTTAAAATGCTCTCTGTGGTTTCATCCTCAATGCCTTCTGCGATAACACGCATGTTGAGATCGTGCCCGATATTAATAGACGCTTTAACGATGGTTTCAGCACTTGACTGGTGGGCCAGTTCGAAAATAAAGGATTTATCAATTTTAAGTTCATGAACGGATAACCGGTGAATTTGAGACAAGCCGGAAAACCCGGTACCGAAGTCGTCAATGGAGAGGTGAATACCCAGCGCTTTTAAGTCATTCAGTGCTGTCTGTTCGAGCTGATCGTTAGTAATGATGCTGGATTCGGTTATTTCCAGCGTTAGCCGTTCAGGTGGTATCTGATGAATGGTAAGCGCTTCGGCAACGGCATCGACAAACCCGGGCTCATGCAGGTTAAGAACCGAAATATTAATTGAGAGCTGAACGCCGGGGAATTGCTGGTGAACGGGTTGAAGTTCTTTGAGTGCTTTATTAATCACCCAAAGTGACAGAGGCTTGATCAGTCCGTTATGTTCTGCCACAGAGACAAACTCTTCAGGGCCGACTCCTGGTTTTCGCCAACGGAGTAAAGCTTCAAGTCCAACACACATGCCGCCTACAAGGTTAACTTGCGGTTGATAAACCAGGGTCAGTTCATTGTTGTCCAGTGCCATTCTGAGCTCGGCAGCTAATGATAAGCGAGCCGAATTGAAGAGATCTTCGTCTTCACTGTAACTTTGGAACAGGCGTTTTTTCTGATGAGCCTGGCTACCGGCTATTTTGGCCTGACGAATCAGTTCATCAAGATGCTTTCCAGGGTCAGGGCTGGTAGTTGGTTGATCGCTAAAGGCGATACCAAGCCGAATGTCCAGATCCAGATTAATGGCTTCAAATGTGAAAGGTTGTTTGAGGCGTTCCGCAATGCTGCGCACCAAAGACACTATCTTGCGCTCACTTTCCACATCGGCAAGAAACAGGAAGCTGGCTTGATCCAACGTTGCCAGCTTTATGGGGCCTTTTGAGCTTTGTTCGATGCATACGATGGATGGATAGGGTTGCAGAACAGTATTAATGTGAGCGGCCAAGAGTCGACTAAGCCGGTCTGAATTCTGGGTGCCCAGGGTTTTATCAAACTCTTTCAGTTTATAGACTTTAATGAAAACCACAGCGTGGGAATGAAAGCCCTGGCTGGTGTGTAAGGTTTGATAGGTTTGATGAAACATCAGATCGTTGGGCAAATGGGTCTTGGCGTGGTGAAATGCCCGATGTTGCAGTTGTTGCTCTAACAAGTTGGTTTCTTCGGAATGGCGTTGAGCCTGTACTTCCGCTAATGCGCGTTGTTTGGTTTCCTGTTCAAACCGTATTGCGACTAATACTACCAATAAAAGAGCTTCAATCATGCTGCCGGTTCTGAAAAGAACCACGACAAGATCATCATGCGGTAGCCAGCCAAAACGACTCATCAGATAATACATGCTGCACAGCAGAAGCAGGCTCATGGAAATCAGATAGAATTTGGCAACCAAAGTGCCTTTTCGTGCGTAGTGTATGGCCAGACTCAAAAAGTACAGCATTGAGAACAGCCCCAACAATTTCACCAGAATCAACGCAAGCAAGTAGTCAGAAAACATCACGGCGACCGGAATAACCCCAGCCGTCATTAACCCTTTCAAAAGTGTTTGACGAACGCCCGTAATGTTAAAGAGCTGTTGGGTAAATAACGCAAAAAGAATCAGGGTCGCGCAGGCAAAAAAGATCAGGTTCAGGTTTTGAATAGAGGGCTGGTTAGGGAGCAGGTACTGAAAGGCATAGCCTGTCAGAGAGGCTTGCAAAAGCACCCGAAAAAACAAAAAGGCCGAGTAGCTGGCGAACACGGCCTCTTTGGTCATCCAGAAAGCATAACCACTGAATAACATCAGCAAGGTGAGTATGCCGAAGTAAAACATGGTAGCGGCTGTCTCACGCAAATGGGTTTCGTTGAAGACATTAGGTTGGTAGAGGTTAACATTGAAGCTAATGGGAGAGGTTGATACCTGTCTGATCATCAGCGTGACTGTGCTGTTGGGATCGATTTTCAGCTTCAACGACGGTGCTGGTGCAGGAATCCGTCGGATGTTAAAAGGCACCCGGTCACCGGTTGTGTAAGAGTCCATAATCAGCCCGTCCTGGATCACGTAAAAACTCACCAAATCCGCCAGTGGGGAGACAAGGCTCACCACTTGCTCTACAGGGCTGGCACGTGTGTTTTGCAGTGGTACGCTGAACCAATAGGCTGATGTTGAATGACCGAAATTGGGCGCAACCTTAGATGTTCTAAACCCGTTTTCAGGGGGGGCTTTATAGATTGAGTCCGGTGTTAACAAGTGCTCAGGGTCTTCATAAAAGGTACCAAAAGGGGCCAGAGCCACGCTGTTTTGTTCTGCAATGGGCGCTTTATTGCGAGAAAAATCAGAAGCACGGGGGTTGCCGTTCATATAATGACTAGAAGCAATCACCACAAAGAAGAATAGGAGTGCTGTTCCTGCTTTCACCGGCCAAATCAATGAATCACCTTAAGGTTTCTTATTTATTTTTCTATATCAGAGTAGCTGAACTTAATGGAAGAGGGGGGATTCTCCTATTTAGCGGGATCTGAAAGTAAGTTAAGCAGAATGGCTCTGATGTCTGACAACTGTTCGTAGCAGACTTCGTGTTGCATCGAGTAACCTTGATATTCACAGTTGTAGCCCCATTCCTTTAGTGTTTTGTGGGCTTTGCGGCCTAACTGGTCGAGAACCACCTGGTCCTGTAGACCGTGTTGGATGTAGATGGGCATCGATTTATTAGCGTCGCTCCGCTTCAGGGAATCAGCCGTCGCTAAATAGGTGGAGAGAGCCAGCAAACCGGCTAATGGCTTGGCGTAGCTGAGTGCGGTCTGGTAGGCCACTGCGCCCCCTTGTGAGAAACCGATTAAGACAATGCGCTCTGAAGGTATCCCTCTGTCGATTTCCCGTTCAATCAGCGCTTCCACTGCATTGGCAGAATCCATTAGTTGGGACTCGTTGATTTTGCGTTCTATGTTCATTTCCAGAATGTCGTACCAGGCAGGCATCACAAAACCGCCGTTTATCGTGACCGGAATACTAGGGGCATGAGGAAAAATAAATCGTATTGCTAACTCCTCTGGCAGTTTTAATTCAGGGACTATGGGTGCGAAATCGTTGCCGTCAGCTCCTAATCCATGCAGCCAAATAACAGACGCAGTGGCATTTTGACGAGGTGTGACTTCGATGCAAGGTAGATAGTTCATGGTGTTTTCCTGATAAGACAAAATTCCTGTAAGAAACCTTGAGCCCAGTCTAGGTTAAAGTCAATGGAACTGAGCTAAGATAAATCAATGATATTAATAAAAGCTCTTTAAGCCTTTTGCCCGGAAATACGCTAAAATCTGCCTAATTAGTCAATAATGTGTTTGATAGAAGGAGAATGGCATGTCTAAGGCATCACATGAGTGGTTAAACTCTTTACCCAAAGTGGAATTGCATCTGCATCTGGAGGGTAGCCTGGAGCCTGAATTGATGTTTGCTCTTGCTCAAAGAAACCAGATAGATCTGCCATTTCAGTCGGTCGAGGAAGTTCGCGCAGCTTACGAATTCAGTAATCTCCAGGACTTCCTTGATATCTATTACCAGGGGGCCAATGTGCTCCTTCACGAGCAAGACTTTTATGATCTGACCTGGGCTTACCTTTCTAAATGCAAAGAACAGAATGTGGTGCATGTTGAGCCTTTCTTTGATCCGCAAACGCATACTGATCGGGGCATTGCTTTTGAAACGGTCATTAAGGGGATTACGCGGGCACTGAACGACGGTCAGCAGAAACTGGGGATCACCAGTGAATTAATTATTTGTTTTTTGCGTCATCTTTCAGAGGACGCTGCGTTTGAAACCTTGGAAATGGCGAAACCTTACCTGAAGGACATCATCGGCGTTGGGTTAGACAGTTCCGAGCAAGGACATCCGCCTGAAAAATTCAGCAGGGTGTTTGCGAAAGCCCGTGAGTTGGGTCTGAAAACGGTAGCTCACGCAGGTGAAGAGGGGCCAGCTGAATATGTCTGGACAGCGATTAATGATCTCAAGGTGTCGCGAGTGGATCACGGGGTTCGGTCCATTGATGATGCCGCGCTGATGACGCATTTGGCGGAAACACGTATGCCACTGACGGTTTGCCCGTTGTCGAACACCAAGCTGTGTGTGTTTGATGATATGTCACGGCACAATATTCTGACCATGCTTGTGCAGGGTGTTTGTGTGACGGTTAATTCCGACGACCCTGCCTATTTTGGTGGTTACATGACGGAAAACTTTGTCGCCTTGGCGGAGGCTTTGGCGTTAACTGAAGTGCAAGCTACTGAGTTAGTGAAAAACAGCATTGAAGCCAGCTTTGCTAGCGAACAGCGTAAAACGGAAATGTTGGCTCTGCTTTCATAAACTGATTCTCTGTAAGTACTACACAATAGCTACTTTCTAATCAGTCCTTCCCAATAACTGCTTTCTACCTCTCTAACGGTTGAAAGCAGTTGTTTTGTCATCTCAATCTTGTAATCTCTGCGGTTTGTTTAAATTCAGGATAAAAGGCGGAGTATGCTTTCACTTTTCCTCATTTTTTTGCGACTGGGCTGTACCTCCTTTGGTGGGCCTGTAGCGCACTTAGGGTATTTTCACCGCGAGTTTGTCGTTGAGCGTAAGTGGTTTACCGAAGCAGAATACACAGAGTTATTGGCGCTGTGTCATTTCTTGCCAGGTCCGGCCAGTTCCCAGGTTGGTATGGCCATTGGTTATCGGCAAGCTGGGGTGATCGGTAGTCTTATTGCGTTCACTGGTTTTACTTTACCTTCCGTCGTGTTAATGATCGGCGCTGCATTTTTGTTGCAGCATACCGGAAATCTCTCCTGGGTGGAGGGCGTGCTACACGCGATGAAGCTCTTGGCAGTAGCGGTAGTTGCTGATGCGGTCTGGGGGATGGCCCAGAAGATATGCATCACCCGATTGAAGTTCTCGATTACCATGATGACAGCGATTCTGATGTTGCTGTTGCCAGGCCTGGAAAGCCAATTACTGGCTATTGCTGTTGCTGCGATCATTGGGGCAGTTGCCTTGCGCCAAGGTTCGCCATCGGTAGAAACCTTAACGAATAAGTCGACAATCCTAACCGTTCCGTTATTAGTGATGTTTGGCGGGTTGTTGTTTGGATTACCTTTCCTGGTGAATCAGATCGATAGTACTTCGCTGGCGGTGTTTGATACCTTCTATCGTGCGGGTGGTTTGGTATTTGGGGGTGGCCATGTGGTGTTGCCAATGTTGCAGGCAGAACCTTTGATTGCATCGTCCATCGATCAAGACCAGTTCCTGACGGCTTACAGCTTGGCTCAAGCCGTACCAGGGCCGATGTTTACCATCGCCAGTTATTTGGGGTTTGTGGTTGAAGGCAGTTGGTTGAATGGTTTGATTGCGACAGCCGGTATTTTCCTGCCGGGGTGGTTGTTGATTATTGCTACCTTGTCGGTTTGGCCAAAGATTAAAACCAATCGATATCTGGCGGGCAGCGTTCAGGGGATAGTGGCTGCGACGGTAGGTTTGTTGGTCGCCGCTCTGTATCAGCCGGTGTTCTCAAGTGCGGTATTGAGTGCCAGTGATATGGCAGTGGTATTGATGATTTGGACAGCGTTGGCCATTGCTCGTTTACCCGTATGGGGTGTGGTGATTGTGACTGCTCTGGCCGGTGGATTCATTCTGTAACCCGGCAGATTGTCCGTGTTGATTTGTTCGTAAGATATAAAACGCGACAGTTCTTAAATAAGAAATGTCGCGTTTTTTATTGAACTAGGTGTTCCTTTGAGTATTATGGAATAATTGTTCCAGAATGGTGTGTGTATGGCTCGTCCACAAAAATTTGATGAAAATGTCATTGTCACAAAAGCGATGATGTATTTTTGGGAGCACGGTTACAGCAGTAGCTCCATTCAGGCTCTGTTGGATGAAATGGGGATTAGCAGGAGTTCGTTATATAACTCTATTGGTGATAAGGATGCATTATTTCAGCATTGTTTAGCGCAGTTTCAATCTGGCGTTGAGCGGCTCATTCAAGCTACGTTACTAAATGATGCGTTGCCTTCAAAAGATCGTGCTGTTCAATTCTTAACGCTCTCATTTTCAGAAAATCCAAGCCTTCCTACTGGTTGCCTGATGGTGAACACCTTATGTGAAGATGATGCACTGCTTGCTGAGTTAAAACCAACAATTGCCCGAACTCTTGAGTTGATGGAGTCCGGTTTTTTGGCTGTTTTTGAAGACTTACTGGACGATAAAAATCATGCGGTTCAATCTGCGCGTTTGATGGCAACGCAGATAAAGGGTGCACGAGTTAATCAACGACAGGGCATTCCAAGCTCAGATGTACTTAACGACTTGCTGGTGTTGTTTGACTGTTTAAGTGAGCGTGCTGCAAACCTCAAATAAGACAAAAGGATACTTTCATGCAGAAACTTAAATCATTATTTATCTCCGGCTACTGTACCTATCTCACCCTGATCACCGGGTTTGCCGTGTACAACTATTCAGCCACCGGTTCCAAGGCCATATTATTAGTGGCCTTGATGCATTTGATTGGATTGGCGTTCTTTGGTCATTTATTTTTAGGTAAACCGGCAAGAACTTCCGCATTATTGCCCAAGTGGACCATTCCTACGGTTGTGGTTGGTGTTGCAGTGGCTTATCAGAGCTATCTTGAGGGCAACGGCTTGGCCATCGGATTAGCAGGTGTAGCTTGGTTGGGGTGGAGCCTTTATCTATTTTGGTATTCCAGTTTTGGTGGAGCAAAAAGCCAGCAACTGGTGCTTGGGCAGAAATTACCGGAGTTTACGTTGCAAACCCCGGATGGCATTTCGGTCAATCGACAGATGTTAGAAGGCAAGCCTACCTTGATGATCTTCTATCGGGGTAATTGGTGCCCTCTGTGTGTTGCACAGGTCAAAGAGATAGCAGGCCTGTATTCCAAGTTAAATGACATGGGGGTTGAAGTTTGTCTAATTAGTCCGCAATCCGAAGAAAATACTCAAGCCTTGGCTGATCGTTTCAACGTGCCGTTTAAGTTTTTAGTAGATAAGGATTTAAAGGCTGCAGAAGCATTGGGTATCAAAGCCGAGGGGGGAACACCGGCTGGAATGGAAGCTCTGGGGTACGACTCCGATACTGTTCGACCAACCGTATTGATTACGGATAAAGACGGTACATTGGTTTACAGCGACTTGACTGATAACTATCGTGTAAGGCCAGAGCCAGACGCTTTTATCGAGGTATTTGAGGGAATGGTGTAGGGGCTTTGTTAGAAGCCCCATGTCTCTTCAGATACGCGCTAGTAGTATTCGTAGTCGTATACTTCGACAGCTTC
>JBFHTA010000109.1:0-12439 GCA_041590855.1 Pseudomonadales bacterium | reverse complement strand
TCATCGAGATTAAAGATCAGAAGTTAGTGCACTTCCAAGGCACTTACGATGAGTACTTGGCATCTCAGGATTTGCAAGGGTAAGCCTTAGTCAGCGTTAACATTCAGAAGCAGTATTGAGCTTAATGCTGCTTCAGAAAACCAACGGGGTTAACCAACACAAAAAGTTGTGCAAACAGACAAGAATAATGGCAAATTAGTTGCCCTGAGTTTTAACTAGTGAATGGGTAAATAATCATGACCAACTGGCACGTATTGAACTTCAATCAACTGTCTTTGGAACAGCTTTATCAAATCATCAAGTTGAGAGTTGATATTTTTGTTGTTGAACAAAATTGCCCATATTCAGATTTAGATAATCTCGACCAGCAATGCCGCCATCTCATGGCTATCGAAAACGATCAGGTCATTGCCTATACCCGTTTGATTCCGCCAGGAATTGTTCACAAAGGTAGCCTGCTAGAGAACCAAGCAGCCATAGGTCGGGTGGTAATTTCAGAACAAGCGCGCGGCAGAAAACTTGGTTATGAGTTAATGCAGCGTTCTATTGATGCGGTATGGGAAGAAACACCCAATATCCCGATTAAGATCGGCGCCCAGCAACACCTGGAAAATTTCTACGGAAAGTTAGGTTTCAAGACCATTTCCGATATGTATCTGGAAGACGATATTCCGCATATTGATATGTTGCTTGATCCTGAGAATAATTAAGACCTTTGATTTAATCCTTAGGCAATGGACATGCTGGCACAACTGATCTCTCAAGCACATGCACTGATCGAACAAGCGGATGGCAGTTTTCCGGTTCAGGTATTTCATTGCCGAGAGAAGCAACAACTGCATCGTGTCCATTTCTTCCAACCAACCCTGATGTTGGTTCTGCGCGGCGCCAAACAAATTTCCGGGCCATCCCCGACCCAATGCCCGGAAGGCAATATGTTATTGGTATCGAGCGGGTACGAGTTCCCCTTTGCCAATATCCCCAACGATTTTTATATGGCGCTGGTGATTCCCTTCTCGCCGGAAGATTTTCCCAACAAGACGACGAACGATGAAGCACCAAGCATTGAAATTCAACAAGCACCCGATGCCATTCTTACGCTAATTCAACAGTTAATGAATCTCAGTAACAGCGCTCTTCCTGGCAGTGTTTTAGAATCGCGCCGCAAAGAGCTGGCGACATTACTGAGCCACTTACAATTGGATGTGAATCTACGTTGCCCGGCAACGCCCACTTGGCGAACCAAAGTGGTCGATCTGTTACAAACCGACATTGCCAAAGAATGGAAACTCGAAGAAGTTTGCCAAACCCTCGCCACCAGCGAATCCAACCTTAGACGCCGATTACAGCAGGAAAACACCGGCTTTCGGGAGTTACTCGAAGATTTGCGCCTCACCTATGGCCTTGGGTTAATCCAAACCAGTCACTTCCCTATTAATCAGATTGCTCTGGAATGCGGTTATCAATCCGCTTCACGATTCAGTGAGCGTTTCAAAAAGCGTTTTCACACTACACCCAGTGAGCTTCGCCAAGCCCTTTGATAGAGCTACTTATTAAAGCCAGTTATTAAAGTTTCTTATTAACACAACAAGTAACAAACATGTGCTTTGAACGTTTCAGGCAAACACTTGACCGTTTCCGGCGAACACGGATTTCTCAGCCAGATAGACTTCTTTCTTATCGAAACACACGGTTCTAAAAAGGAGTCTCTGATGAAATTACCTACTTCCGCTATTGGTCTGGCTTTCACCGGTCTGTTTGCCACAGTCTCTGCACAGGCAGACATGACCCTCACCAGCACAGACATTCGCCCGGGCGAGAAAATGCCGAAAGCCCATGAGTTTGCGGGGTTCGGTTGTGACGGCCAAAACCTTTCTCCTCAGCTGAGCTGGAAAAATGCGCCAACAGGCACGAAAAGCTTTGCCGTCACAGCGTACGATCCGGACGCCCCGACCGGCAGCGGCTGGTGGCATTGGGTAGTTACGAATATCCCGACGTCTGTCACAAGCTTGGACACTGGTGCGGGGGCAGAAAACAGCACAATCTTGCCAGCAAGCAGCCAAACCTTCCGGACTGATTATGGCAGCAAGAGTTTTGGGGGCGCGTGCCCACCAGCCGGTGACAAAGCGCATCGCTATCAATTCAAAGTGTTTGCTTTGGATGTAGAAAAGCTGGAATTACCAGCCGAAGGCAGTGCCGCCTTGGTCGGTTATTACCTCAATGCTCATGCCTTGGAGGTCGCTACATTGGAAGCACTGTATCAACGTTAGCTGAATTCAGGTTAATTCAACCGTCGTCACCGTCCGTTTATGACCTTACCCCCTCCTTAGGAGGGGGTAATTTTGTGAATACTGTGATAAAGGGTTCAAGAATAATCCCGATAACGACAACCTTAAAAGAATCATTTCTGATACCAAAGTCTTAGTCCCCCGTCTTTATCCTACATACAGACAAATAGCGCCTCTCACGATTTTCCCATATGCTCAAACGCCGCTAAGTCTAAGACTTACAAGAGAAATCGCCGATCACGTTTTTTCAGATAAAAAATTAGTACTTTTGTATTCTTTTTGTTGTCTCACGCCACTCCGACACCAGAACTCTGCTAGCTTGAAACTGAGTTTGAAGCCAGTCACCCCCTGGCCAACAACTTAATCAATAACCCCTCAAACCTCTCAGGCAATTTTTCGAAGTCACGCATCAGATGCCCGTTCGGGCTGTTGTCGATCCTAAGCAGTATGAGCGCCGGGAAAACGGGCTATTTAACTAAATGGAGATTAGTTCGATGTCTACAGATACCCCTTCGGTTGCAGAACCCAAAGATAGGGGGAATAACCAAAATCCCCCTAGCCTGCATAAAGTGTATGCAGACCAACAAGTACCGACCTCTTCAGATCAACATGCCGACAGCTCGGTCATGAACATTCAATACGCTACGGCCATCCGTTTTGAAAAACCTGTCGCGCCATCGTTTTCGGTGATAGGTTCGCTCTTTTCGGTGCTCAGTTTGCTGTTAATGACCGTGTTATCGGTTGCTATGTTCCTACAGCTTACTGGACAAGGTCAGGCGTATGATTTAATACCTCTTGCGATTTTTAAAGATCTGCCTACCGGAGCATTGGCCAGTTGGACCTGGATACCCTTCATGTTCACCATTTTTGGTGCCGGTTTGGGTTTCCTGTATGAGTTAACCCTGCTGGTCACAGGCCGCCCATTCCAGCTAATGAGCACCAAATTCGGCCAATTCATTCAGAGTATCCGCTTCCTGAATTTGGCGCCTGTGGTGGCCTCCTTATTCTTTTTCACCTGCAGCATGATGATTGCCCAGGTTGAGCTTAGAACGGCGATGCTGTACCTCTCTGGCGCAGCCACCTTCGGGCTTGGCTTTGCGCTTTTCTATGGCGGTGCCCAAACGGCGGTCAGTCTGACCTTATTGGGCACCCAAGTGGCACAAATCATTATTGTGCTGACGGCCAGCTCAGTCCCGCCAGGCGGTGAGTTAGTAACTCAGCTATTGATCGGCCAGGCCTTGTTACAGATGACGTCGCTGTTAATCGGTACATCTAATCCGTATAAGAGCACGGCTTTCCATGTGATCAGTTCTGTTTCCGGCGTACTGCTGTTCATGGCAATCATGGAAACCACCATTGCGTCCCCTGGTTTCTCAGAAAAAATGGCCATCGCCTTACCAAGTGGCAGTTTGATTCTTTGGGGCTTCATCGCCAGTTGCGCGCTAGGATTAATCGCGGTTGCTATCGCATCGCCCAAAACCTTTGCAGCCTGGCGTTCTCAAACCAGCCAGTTAATTTGGGCACCTATGTATTTCTTCCTGGTCAGTGCCAAGCGTTTCCCCAAACCGTTTAACCTCAGTGAGGTTTACGACAATAACGCCCCTGAAAAAACGCCTTTAAAGCCCTATTATCAAGTGCATCCGGAATACCTGCTGCAAAGTTTGTCGATTCCTGCGGCGGTTAAACTGGAAAAGAACGTCACCATCTTTAAACAGTTGGTGAACAAGATTGTGGGCATCTTCAAAATCATCGCCTTGCTGGATCACTTCTTCCCGCAAGCCAAGGTGGAAATTCCGTTGAAGAACAAGCCGCGCTTGCCAATCTGGAGCGATGGTGAAGAATTCTGGCCAAACCTGTTCACCAAAAATATTTTTGGCTTAACCATTCCGGAGTACGGCGGTCATATGGAGAAGACGCCGGAACCTGTGATTCAAGCCTATAAAGAAGGCCAACTGCTGGCTTACCTTACCGAGTTTGGCGTGGCCAACACTTTCGCGAAAGCATGCCCGGAGAAAGGCCCAGGCTATCTGGTGTCGGATTTCACCTTCCTTGAACGCTATGAAACCAAAGAAGATTATGAGTCCTACGGCGGTAAGGCGTACTTTAAGGTTAACGGTGAGACGGAACGTCTGGAACTGATCTCTGTGGTTGCGCCCAACACAGACCAGGAAATCCCAACCGATCCGAACGATGGCACCTTCCGTTATGCCGAAAGCCTGATACTGGCTTCCATGTACTATCAAGTGATCAGCGGCAAGCATCTGGCTGAAATCCACATGACGTATAATCTGGTGGAAGTGGCCATGCATAACTCATTTGACGCGCAGGGCCAATGGACACACCCTTTCAGAACCTTCATGTACCTGCACTTCTTCTCACATGAGTTGGCCGAAGAAATCACCACAGAGCATTTGGTTCAGGAAGGCGCAGTGTTCTCTCAAATCTTTGCCACCACTCATGATAGCCTAATCAACCACCTTAACGACTGTTATTACGACTTCCATTACGGCCACGATGAGAACTTCGAAGAGCGCGCAGCTCTGATGACCATGCCGATCAAACCGGGTGAAGCGCAAGGTAAGATTTTGCCTAATGCATGTATCAACTGGGAGCTTGAGTACGCTGCTATTTGGCACAAATACACCACTGCGCTGATCGACATCATCTACCCGAACGATGAAGCCGTTCGCAATGACCGTTATCTACAGGATTTCCATCAAGCCTTGCTAACCGTACTGGTTAACGGTTTGCCGGAACGCTACCACGGTTTCCAAACCAAGGAAGGGGTGGCACGCTTTGCTTCTGATACCATCCACCACACAGTGGTTCGCCATCAGGTGTATGGCACTACAGGTGTGAAAGCGGCACTTGATCCTCGGATCGGTTCACCGCAAATCCCGAAAGACTTGGGTACTCCGGCAGTTGATGAATGGCGTTCGCTGGCCTACGTTGCCTTGGCGACAGGCCGTGCACGTTTCACCTTGCTGATGAACGACTTCACTTATCTACTCAAGGGAATTGATCTGGACTACGAACGTCAGATGAAACCTGTGTTCGATCAACTTCAGGCGGACCTTAAAGCGTTGGAAGAGAAATGGAACACTACCTCGGAAGATAAAGAATACAACTACAACTTCTTCCGGACCGTTCCTTCTAAATTACACACTGGCCCTGGGTACTAATTCTAGGCTCAGAGGTAATGTCATTACCTGGCGGAATGAATGACTAATTTCGCAGCACAGCACCAAGCATTGCCAGAGTGAAGTTGCTTCACTCTGGCATTTATTTTTTCCAAGAACTTTTCTCTAAGAACTTTTCTATAAGAGCTTTTTCCACAAGCTTTTTATCTAAAAAGTATTCTTGAAGAACTATTTATCACTCCAAACCGCCAGTTCATTGCCACTGGGCTCTTCAAACTGAAAACGACGACCACCGGGAAACGAAAAAATCGGCTTTACAATCTTGCCACCTGCTCGCTCAACCTTTTCTAATGTTGCCTCCAGGTGATCACTGTAGAAGACAATCAAAGCACCACCTTGTGTGGTTTTAGAGCTCATATCCGCCTGGAAAAAACCACCATCCAAGCCTTGATTAGAAAACGCCGCATATTCAGGACCATAGTCTTCAAAGGTCCAGCCAAAGGCTTCTTCAAAGAATTGCTTGGTCGCTTTTAAATCCTTAGCCGGATACTCCACATAATTGATTTTTTCATGTTCGTTCATTTCAAAATCCTTCTCGTGCACTTTGCATCAATCGGTCTGCCAGTTTAACAACCCAACAGCGCTTTGTTTGTGAATAACTCACAGCTTAGACCACTTGTCTCTTGAGTGATAAAACTCTCAAAAAACGCTTGATTTTTAAAATAATCCACAAGAAAAAAAGCTGACTTGGTGTACTATTTTTGATCTGAACAAAAATCTAGCACTTTCTTCTAAGCCAGTATTTATAAGGCTTTGAGGAAGTTACTAGACACTTATTCAATAAGTTATACACAGCTTAGGTGGATAACTTTGATGTACATTCGATAACCAATTCACACGCTTTGAACCAAAAAACCAAATGTCAACGCATTTTTTCATGATTATTCACATTGGATATCAAAGCAGTTTCATAACTAGAACAAGAATTCAAATGTATAGATAACTTATTGATTAAAATCATAACCTATTGATTTATAAGTATTTATTATAATCGTACATTTTTGATACGTTTTTCAGTTTTCCGCATAAAACGGGCGTTTGAGCGATTTCCACAGAACTTAATCACAGAGTTATCCACATTTCCTGTGAATAACCCTGATTTTTCATTATTTTGTAAAGAATTAGACTTAATTCTTTAATTTAAACATTACATAACCTTCCAAACCCGTTGCATTTGCAGAGCTTCTTCCACTTCTTTCGCTCGCCCTTTAGAAGACATTTGCTCTAATAGCGCCAGTGCCGCCTGATAACTCACCACACTGCCATTGGAGGTGATCACATTGCCGTCGATCACGTAATTGGTATCGAACTGCACATCCACCTTTGGGTAGGCATGCTCCAAGTCAGATTCCCCCCCAGCCCAGGTGGTGGCTTTCTTACCATCCAACACTCCGGCTTCGGCTAATACAAACGCGCCCGAACAGTTGCTGGCCATCCAGTCGGCCGTTTTAGCGGTTTGCTGGATGTAATCAATCAATTGCTGATTTTCCAACAGTGCGTCCATGTCATAACTGCTCGGCATTAACAACACATCAACGTCAGGGCGATCCTTTACGTGCGCATCCACTTTCAGTGTGAGGCCTTCTTCGGTTGTAATCAGGTCTGATTCGTTAACGTTAATTACCAATGTTTCATAATCAGAAAACCAGCTCTTTTTACTGGCGATACCAAAGACCTCTATCGGGGCTGTGACATCCGAACTCAGCACTCCGTCAAACACAATGATGCCAATACGCTTATCGTCCGCCATCGCCGGGGTCGCCCCCAAACCACTGACAAGCGTTGCACTCATCAGAACGGCACCCATCGTAATACCACGTACTCGTTGACTCATAATGAATCTCCTTAACTGTTAAATAGATTTAAAAAATGTAAGTAAGTAAAAGGTGAGATGGATTTTATTCGTAAGACTTAAGTGCTTAAATATCATCAATAGCAATTCACTAATGAAGAAAATTCACCAATTTATTGGATGATCAACGGTCAAAGGTCGGTATGGACAAACTGAACTTACTAAAACTCTTTATCACTGTGGTCGATCGCGGCAGCTTTGCAGCAGCTGCGTCGGCACTAGGGCTCTCCCCGTCAACGGTCAGTAAAGCCATTGCCCGGCTGGAAAGCGACCTCAAACTTTATCTGTTCCATCGAACCACACGGCAGCTTACCCTGACAGAGGCGGGCATGGCGTATCTGGAAACTGCGCGAAAAGTAGTGACCGAGTTGGAACAATGTGAAAATCAGTTAGTTCAGAATAACGATGCCCCGCAAGGCCGGTTAAAAGTAAATGCGCCCGTCTCTTATGGACGACGCTACCTTTTACCACTAATGGGGGAATTTCACCGTCGTTACCCAGGCATTTCAGTAGACCTCAGCCTCGACGATGCCTACGTCGATATGATCGAGCAAGGCGTGGATATCTGCATCCGGAGCGGCTCTCTCGACGAGTCTTCGATGATTGCCCGGCAACTCAGCCCGATGGACTTTATTACCTGTGCCTCACCTGGTTATTTAGACACTCTGAGGGCTAGCTCCAGATCTGGCACAAAGAGCACGCCGCTTATCACTGAAGACAGCTATGCGAACCACCCCTGGATTCGCTTTCGTTTCAAACAAACCGGAAAGCTCATGCCCATTCTGACCAATTCAACAGCACAAGCAATAACTCAAGGCCCAGGAGAAGACTTTGTGGTGGACGACGGTGAAGCCATGGCCCTACTTTGTGCTCAAGATTTAGGGCTGACTCAAATGCCACATTTTCTGGCTCGGGACTGGTTACGAGATGGCAGCTTAATCCCGGTGTCACCATACGTACGAGCAAAGCAGTTCGGAGTGTGGATGATCTATGCCCAGCGCCAGTTTCAACCGGCTAAAATTCGGGTCTTCCTGAATTATATCAGCGAGCAACTGGAAGCCCAGGGCGAAACGCAATTCCGCACCTGGGCGGAATCTCTCACCCTGTTTGAAGTTCAAAACTCGCTATGACCGGATACGCCCGCCCCTGATCCGACACCTGACTTTCAAACAACACAAACCGATTTACCGAAAACAACAGCGGGTTAAATCGACGATGATAAAAGCGCTGAATAGAGGCGCTCTCCGGCACTGTGGGCCGACCACGCCAACGCCCTCTGGCCAACGTAATATGAGGACGAAACGGTCGGGTATCCGCAGCGATATGGCACTCTTCAAGCACAGGTAATAAGGCCGCATGTAAGTGGCTTAACGGTTCAGAAGGAGCAACACCCGCCCAAAGCACCGAAGGTTTTTCTTTATTGCCGAAATGCCCCAATCTTTCAACCGACGCCTCAAAGGTATGACATCGCTCTGCGACCTGCGCCGACCGAATTGCATCAATCACAATTTCAGGTTCACTTCGCCCCAAATAGTGTAACGTCAGATGAAACAGCTCCGGTTTGATCGAGCGAATGTGCATCGACTGGGCAGGTAAATATCCTGTTAATGCGGCTTTTACCGGCTCAGGTAATTCAATTCCTAAAAACAACACCGACATCACAAGCCACCTGTATCGTAATTGAAATCAAAAGGTTGGATCGTTAACAACCACGGCGCAACCTAATTAAAGTCTGGCAGATATGAGTTTTTTATCATGGCTATTCTGAAGGATTACGACCCGTATCATTATTGTCTTACATGAAAAACTGTATCCAAAATTTGCTTACAATACTCTATACTACCGAATAATAATCACTCTACTGGATTCACTAAGTTAGACAGGACGTCCTATTATGAAAATCATGATCAAGCTCATGCTACTGGCTTTAGTCGGTGCAGTTGTTGCGCCCATGTTCATCAAAGGCCCGGATGGGAAACCTATTTTTACCCTGCAAGACCTGATTTCCTCCCCTGCCGAGTCGGCCTACGTGTCACCCCGCACAGAACGATCAACGAAAATTACCACTGTCTATAAATGGCAAGATGAAGATGGCCAATGGCACTTTGCAGACAACCAAAGCCAAGGCCACAACCACCAGCAGCTAAAATACAATTCGAATGCTAACGTCATTCAGTCCATGCCGAAGAAAGAAATCGCAGCCGCCAATGGCACCCTGGATTACGACATGCCACAAGAATACGCCGCCAGAGCCGTTTCCAACCGGACCCGCTACACCGAAGAGGAAGAAGTGGCCATTGAAGAACTTGGCCTGGACCCGGAAATTATCAAGCATTTCAGACGCGCTTCTGCCAATAATGACAATAACGATGCCGGAAGTGCAGGCAACACAAATTTCGCACCGGGCTTTGGCATGACGATTCCACTGTCTGAAGTACCTAAACTTTTAGAACAAGCCAAAGAAGTACAAGCCCTGCTTGATGAGCGCAACAAGCGTTTGGAAGAAGCACTGGGCCGGGAGTTGAGAGACTGATTTAGGCGATAAACCAGCTGAATACTCTTCATAAAAACTCCGTTTGTTATCAAAGAGCCTCGATCCAAGATCGGGGCTTTTTTATTCCTAGATACAGACTTCCCCTTCAAAAAGATCAACTATCAAAAAAATCACCAAACTGTGCCAAATGGCCAAGATAAACAATCGCTTTTCAATGGGCACTTCGAACCCCGTACCTGACCGGATTCTGCAATACAGTTGTCATAGTGTCTCGTCAGGATAGGCTCTTTTATCTGGGCCTATACCCGGGCATTGCCCTGAGACTTACGACAATACTCTCTCAATCAATAGCTCAGATAAAAACAAGACAAAGGAAGCTAGCGAATGTTTAAAAAACTCTTACCGGCTATCGCCACAGGTGTATTGGCAATCAGCACAGCCACATCGGCAAGTGCCTCAACCAATGACACGCCATTGTGCACCGACTTCAATAATCTCGATAACGCACCCTATTTTTATTATCCAGACAAAGACGGTTTCCGTTTTTTCTGGAACAAATGGTTATCGGCCGACATCCCGTTCCATATGGGCCACGACACCATCGTTGGTGAAGGCCAAACAGCGACTGTAATTGGTAAATTCGATTACGGTGCGGTAGCGCACAAAGACCTGGAATTCGAATACGTGAAAGCCTACATCTACGGCGGCGACATGTCGGACTGGGAATACATCGGCAAATACAAAACCAACAGCGATGGTAAAATCTACGTTGATGTAGACGGGCTGGAAGCCGGCCATTACCAAGTGAAAATGGTTGTAGTCGGTGATCTATCAGAAGCCAACTCTTACATCACGGTTGTTAAGCCTGGCACCAAAGCGGTTGTATTCGACATCGACGAAACCCTAACCACCAGCGACCTAGAACAGATTCTGGATTACACAGGCATTGAAGCCGCTGATGCCCGTGGTGGTGCCGCCGAGTTGGTTAATAACTACGTTGAAAAAGGCTATCACCCGCTGTTCATTACCGCTCGTACCTACTGGTACGCCAAAGGCACTCGTCATTGGTTAAGCGACCACCTGAATGTTCCAGAAGCGACCCTTCGTACTACCCTCAGTAACGAAACAGGCTTATTCAAAACGGCGGAATACAAAGCTGCAGTACTAGAAGAAGTGACCGCTGCGGGTATGGAAGTTGTGCGAGCTTACGGTAACGCAACGACGGACATCGAAGGCTTCAACCAAGGTGGCGTCCCGCTATCTGAAATCTACGTTGTAGGTAAAAACGCCGGCGCAATGGGCTCTCAAGCCATCGACGGTGAAGATTACTGGTCACACCTATACAGCGTGGTAGAAAACACCCCTGACAGCGGGTGTGCGCGTTAAAGGCGTCCGTTCTAAATCAGAAAGTGAATCAAGTAAGACGATGTTAAAACTCATAACGCCTTACTTATTTTCATCAATTTTTTTATAAAGAATCCACATATCATTTGGAAGCCCATCGATCTTGTTTCGTGGCTCCCACAATAAGAGCCCTTGTTCAGTGTTTAGCCCAAGGGCTTCTCCTACAAAAGAGTATTCGCCCTGTGTACAGGCAGAGGAATAATGATTCGTTCTTTGGATTTCCCCTGGCTCCTGAAAAGTCCTTGAGAATTGATTAGATCGCTTAATATAAGTAAGAGTTAATATCGCACCACCAACTTCCGCTGTATACACTCCATCTAATCCAGTGCTGGCTTCCTCAAACTCAGAAATATTTTGGACCTCTGTTCCAACCAACACCATAGGAGGCACAGAGTTCACCTTTAGCTCATTGCAATGGTTCTCAGCATAGAGCACGTCAAATTCTAGCGAATAGGCTTCCCTTACCAACAAAGTAATAAGAAGACATAAAACCAGTACCTTTCCTTGCTTGAACAACATAATTCAACTCTCTGTCGACTCCTAACTAGAAATCGTAAACCAAAAAACGGTTTACCCCCAAAGGGATTCAAATATCCATTTTATAAGCCTTATACCCCAATAGCTGTCATACTTTCAGCTCCTAACTATTTCGATGCCAGCACTTCAATCATGCCGCAAGACGCTCACTTCTCTTTCATTGTTTCCACAAAACAAGCCGATCAACCTCTGCTTGAATGTCTGCTGCCGTGCATCCCCTATTTGACCGCTGAACAATGGCAGACACTATTAGATCAGCAATTGATTACTGTGGATAACCAAATCATCACCCAAAATACGCAGGTTCATGAAGGTCAACGAATTACTTATACCGTTCCCGATTACCAAGAAGCTGAAGTGGATACGCGTTGGAAACTGCTCTGGCACAATCATGAAATTGCCGCCATTCATAAACCTGCAAATCTGCCAGTTAACCGCACCACCCGAAACGTCTACAACACACTAATTCAACTGCTTCGCAGGGAAAGCCCCTGGCCGGATGCCCACTTACTTCACAGGTTGGACTTGGAAACCTCTGGCGTAATGCTGATTGCTCAAACCAACGACATTGCCAGGCGCTATCAACCAAAGCTGGACTCATTGATCAAACGGAAAATCTACCGCGCCGTGGTTTACGGCACACCATCTTGGGACAATTTGGAGT
>JBFHTA010000108.1:0-12463 GCA_041590855.1 Pseudomonadales bacterium | reverse complement strand
TGCCCAATTATTAACATCCAAAACCGATTACGTTGATACTTTTGGCGTCATGGTGGAGAACCGGCGTCTTGGCTTTGAAAAAGCCACCCGGAAGATGGTTCGAATGGATGCAGAAGCTCGATTGAAAAGTTACCAGGCAGAAGCTAAAGCACACAGCCAACGGGTAGATGATGTCGCTGACTACAAAGATATCTTTGCTGTCGGTACAAAAGAACAGCTGATCAATCAGGCATTACTGGCACGAGTAAAAGAGAACATTCAGCGCCTTCAGGGTATGAAAGGTTATGCCAGAAAGCACGATACCCAATCCTATGAAGCCAGATATGAACATCTTGAGCGAATTAATTACTGGGAGATGCGTGAGGCTTTCCCTAGTAATTATCGTCGATATCGGCGAGAGGTTAACGATTTGACGGATCGACTTGAAGAGTCAAACCGTGCGTATGAAAAAATGATTGCTGCAAAGGACTACGCTCCGACTCGTTTTAAAGGTTATTCAGAAAAAATTGCAGATATTAAGACTCAGTTAGCCGAAGCAACAGCAGAATCGGTAACGTTAAGGGATAAATTGAAAAACAAGGTTATCACTATGTTGGATGACTCGTTGGCTGCTCGCCAAAAAGTTGCGCAACGATACCTTGAACAGTCAATTCTGGCCTCTGCCAGACTACGGGATGAGCTGGCTTTTGAGCTGGGAAGTAGTGTACCTGATGATGCATCACATACACTGGCTATGGACGGAGGTACTCGATAATGAATCTCCGACTACTAAGTGGTTTAAGTGTGTTTTTGGTTCTGCTGGTGGGATGTGCAGCTACTCCCGAGTCAGCTGATTCCGAGGTGGTTTTTCAGGATGCGGAATCATTAAAACCACGAATTGAGCCGGTAGACGATGTGGACCCGGTAAATATCCCAGATGTGGAACCCGTTCAAGTTCGCTCTGTGTCGCACTCATCTGTAGTTAAGAGTTACCAGCGTGCGTTAAAGCTGATCTCTGATCCGGCGATCAAAGCCAGGATTGAACGGCGTCTGGCCGGTTTGGCCATGGTTGAAAGTGAAGAGCTGCAAGTTCAAGGGGAAACCTTCGAACAGCAAAAGCTGGCAATGAGTAAGTTTGATTCGACCATTGAAGCCTATAAGCGACTCTTAAAAGATTATCCGAATCATCCGGATAACGACAAAGTGTATTATCAATTGGCTAAAGCCTATGGTTTAAAAGGGCATTTGGAAGCCAGTGATAAACTTCTGGAAACCTTGTTGGAACGTTACCCGAATTCTGTTTTGGCCAGTGAAGCCTACTATCGCCGTGCGGAATTTTTTTATAGCAATAAAAAGTACCCGCAAGCGGGGGTTGCTTATGAAGAAGTAATTAAGCGAAATGATAATCCAAAGACTGTTATCAATGCCCGTTATATGCTGGCCTGGTCCCTGTTCAAACAATCCGATTATGAAGCCTCTTTGGATGAATTTACTCATTTGTTGGATGAATTGGCACCCAGCAAAGAAGTGTATCAATCATTAACCAAAACCCAGAAGGCATTGATTGAAGATGCATTTCGGGCCATGAGCTATGCCTTCAGTTATCAGGAGGGCGGTAAGTCGGTTGTTCAATACTTTGAAAAGGTTGGGGCTCGGCATTATGAATCTTTGGTTTTTTCCAGCTTAGGTTTGCTTTATCAGTCTAAAGAACGTTATCAGGATGCCGCAGATGTTTATCTGGCGTATGTTAAACGACATCCACTGGCGGCAGACAGTCCGGATGTCTACGCACGAGTTATCAAAGTATACGAATTAGGTCGATTCCCGTCGGTGATTATTCCGGCTAAGGCCGAATACGCGACCAAATACGGTTTCAGTAGTGCCTGGTATGCTGCACAGAAAGAAACAATTGCGCCGACACACATTCAGCGTTTAAAAGACTATACGGGACAATTAGCCAGCTACTTTCATACCCGTGGACAAAAATCGAAGAAGGGGACCAAAGAACAAACAGATCACTTCAATGCGGCAATTGTTTGGTATAACACCTACATCCAGAATTTCCCGAACGAAAGTGACGTGCCTCAAAAGTATCATCGTTCCGGTGATGTTTATACGTTACTTGGCGATCCGGCCAATGCCTCGCAAGCCTACTTGAAGGCTGCGTACGATTACCCTGAGTATGATATTCAATCCCGTTCTTCTGCCGGTTATGCTGCGGTAGTGGCGTTCCAGGGAATTGCTGAAAAGTCCAAGTTGGAAAAAGATGTTCGGATCAAGATCGAGCAGTCGCTGAAATATGCTGATGTATTTGGCAATGACAGTCGTTCTATTGGCATTTTGGTGGATGCTTCCGAGAGTTTGTTGAAACTGGACGAATACCAACCCGCGAGAGAGATTGCCAGAAAAGTCATTGTTAAATTGTTAGAAACGGGTAAATCAGAATACGCAGTAGATCAATCCTGGAATACTTTAAAGTGGCAACCGTATTCTTCCAGAAAACATCGTAGGGCCGCCTGGGTAGTAGTTGGTCATGCTTCGTTTGAATTAGCGGATTATCCTCAGGCTGAAAACGGGTATTTCCAGTCTTTGAGGTTAATGAAAAAAAATCACGCGCTTTATCCTTCTTTGCGTCAGCGTTTGGCCATCAGTATTTATCGCCAGGGTGAAGCCCTTGCGAAGGAAAACAAAAATCAAGAAGCGCTTAATCATTTTGAACGCGTTCTGGTTGTTGTGCCTGAGGCAGACATTAAAGTTCAGACACAATACGATATTACGGCGCAGCATCTGATACTTAAGCAATGGTCTCCGGCTATATCAAAACTGAAAGCGTTTAGAAAGACATACCCTAAACATAAATTAAGTAATGGCATTCAGGAAAAACTGATTTATGCCTATGAACAGAGTGAGCGTTGGCCTGAAGCTGCGAATGAACTGACGGCAATGGCCAATAATGAAGCTTTGGATCAGGAGCAACGAAGAAAGGCGTTATATCAGGCCGCTTCATATTATGAAAAAGGGGGAGATATACCTAAGGCCATTGATCGTTATCGTACCTATGCGCATAGTTACCCTCAGCCCTTTATTGTGAACCTGGAGACTCAGCATAAGCTGGCAGAGCTCTACAAGGCACGGAAAGAGACGAATAAGCGTAAGTATTGGCTTAAGAAGATTATTGCGAACGACAAAAGTGCGGGTTCAAACAGAACGGAGCGTTCTATTTATCTGGCTGCAGCAGCATCTTATGAGTTGGCAGACGATCATTGGCGGGCTTTTACTCGCACCAAGTTGACGTTACCTCTAGGAAAATCGATCAAACGTAAGCAGAAAGCCATGCAAAGAGTGATTAAAGAATATACCGCCATTGCGGATTATGGTGTTTCAGAGTTTTCTACAGCTTCAACGCATCGCATTGCTGACGCCTATTACCGAATGAGTAAGGACCTGATGAATTCAGAGCGCCCGAAAGGTTTGGATGAGCTTGAATTAGAACAATACGATATTTTATTAGAGGAACAAGCATACCCGTTTGAGGAAACATCAATTGAAGTGTATGAGACCAACGTGGCACGAACCGTTGATGGAGTATATGACGACTGGGTAAAAGAAAGCTTTAAGAAGTTAGCGACTATTATGCCAGCGCGTTACGCTAAAGATGAGCAGGTAGAGGGGTATGCCGATGTTCTTCAATAGAGGCCTGCTATTAGTCTTTATATCCTTGCTCAGTGCGTGTGCTACCCAGACCACAATGCAAGACTCCACTGAAACTCAGGTGGTGGCGCAACCCATAGTTAATGATTACAGTGACTATGCCGAGGTTGGCTTAATTACCGTAGAAGCCGAATATCAACAAACGTTCAAAAAAGCCGTCGCTGCTCTTCGAAAGAAGCACTACCAGCAGGCTGAACAGCTATTGGAAACCCTGATCAAGCAAAGACCAGACCTGGTTATGCCTCTCTACAATCTGGCGCTATTGAGAATGTCTCAGCAAAAGAACGCAGAGGCATTGGAGTTACTGACGTCAGCGCACTTTATTGATCCGGCTAATGACAAAGTATGTAGTGCATTGGGAAGAGGGTTACGTGAGCAAGGCCAGTTTAAAGAGGCGAAAAAAGTATACGGGGTTTGCTTAAGTTTTGAGGACCAGTCCCCAATCGTACATAAAAACTACGGAATCTTACTCGATCTCTATCTACATCAGGGAGATCTTGCTCTAAAACAATATCAGATCTATCTCGATAGGACGGGTGACTCGGATAAGCAAGTTAAAGGCTGGGTATTAGACCTTCAACGCCGACTAAAAGCTGCGGAGGGTCAATAATGCTCAATAAAGTACTTTTTACCGTGTTATCTGCCGGATTATCGGTGGCCATTTCAAGCCAGGTGTTGGCTGAAGAGGTTGTAGAACTTGAAGGTATCTTTGTTCGGGGAAATCAGGAACAACCTAAAGTTCTTTTTATTCAGCCTTGGCAAACCGATGCAGAGTTGAGCGGTTTGAAAGAAGAAATCGAGCCTGATTTACAGGCAAGGGATGAATATCTGGATTATTTCGACTTTAAGCAAAAAGTCGATCAATTTTATAAAGAAGAGTCTTCTTCACAGTAACGGTTATCACCATTAGTGGGATAAGTTTTTGTAATTCATTGGAAATCAAATATTAGAGAGGAAATTCATGGAATCTATCGTTCGCTTCTTTCAGGAAGGTGGTTCATTTATGTATCCAATTGCAATTGTTGCTGCAATTGGTTTAGCGATTGCGATTGAGCGTTGGATTTATTTAACTGCGGCACGCGCTTCTAACAGAAAGATTTTTGAAGCCCTGATGCCGATGATTTCCAAGCGTGACTTTAAAAGCGCAATGAAGTTAGGGAATGATTCAGGCACCCCTATGGGTGAGTTAATTGCTGCGGGTATTTCTCGTTTGGCGGGTGGAGCCCGACGTGATGATGTTGAATATGCTATGGAAGAGGGGCTGATGGAGTCTTTACCTCGTTTAGAGAAACGTACTCCATATTTGGCGACCATGGCTAACGTAGCAACTCTTTTGGGACTATTGGGAACCATTATTGGTCTTATTGCTGCGTTTACTGCAGTAGCGAATGCAGACCCAGCTGAAAAAGCGACGCTGTTATCTCAAAGTATTTCGGTGGCGATGAATACCACGGCATTTGGTTTGATGACTGCGATCCCTCTATTGATTATGCACGCTTTGCTGCAAACCAAGACCAATGAAATCATTGATAGTTTTGAGATGGCTGGCGTGAAGGTCCTGAACACTATTTTTGATCGTAAACCGGCGAATCAAGTACAGACGACAGACGCAGCAAAAGGCGAATAAAGGTATGTTGAAGAAGCGAATTCGGCACAATGTCGATGAGGCGGAACTCAATATTACAGCCTTTATGAACCTGATGATTATTTTGGTTCCTGTGCTGTTGCTTAGTATGGTGTTTGCCAACATTACCGTGTTGGAGCTGAAACTTCCTAAAACGCAAAACAATGAGGAAATAAACCTCGAAGAGTTGCAGTTGGAAGTGGTGATTCGAAACGATAAGTTAGTGCTTGCTGACACGATCAAAGGCCCAATACAAGAGTTCCCCAAAGCAAAAGACCTTCATGACTTTAAGGCGTTGTCCAAGTTATTGATTGAGCTTAAGAAAAAAGTGCCTGAGAAACGAGATATTACCCTCTTGGCTGAGGAAACGACTGACTATCAGACACTAGTGGCCGTTATGGATACTGTTCGTTCTTATAAGACTGTCGTAGCTGCTTCAGTAGTGGATGCAGAATTGTTTCCTGATATTTCCATTGGTGATGCTCCGGAATCCGAGAATGCAGCCAAGGCCGGAGGTGACTCATGAAGATGTCCCGTCGTGCCAAGCGTATGTCTCGACATTTCGCACGTAATAAGAAACAACCCAGTTTGAACCTGGTGTCCTTGATGGATATTTTTACCATTTTGGTGTTTTTCTTAATGGTGAATCAGTCGGATGTAAAAGTCCTTCAGAATAATGAATCCATTAAAATGCCGGAATCTCATGCTGAAAAGCTACCGGAAGAAGCCTTGGTGGTATTTGTAAATAAGGACCAAATTTTAGTTCAGGGGCGTGCAGTGGCTACTGTGGCTGAGATTTCAGGGCCTGACGCTTTGATCCCTTCTTTACAAGAAGAGTTGACTTATCAGGCTTCCAAACAGCGTGTGCTGTCTGAAGAGGAGCTTGAAGATGGTCGGGCAGTGACCATTGTGGGAGACAAGCAGATCCCTTATGCACTCCTGAAAAAGATCATGGCAACCTGTGCTGAAGCTAATTACACCAATATCTCGCTTGCGGTAAACCGTAAAGTGGCGAGTGAGGGGGCGTAATGGCAACAGTGATTCCTCAGTACAGATTACCTTGGACTGTCATTCCGGAAGATCAGAGCCGTTATCAGAAGATTCTGAGAACCTTGCTGGCATTGTGTCTGATCATCGGCATAGTTATGCCTTTCATTCCTGTTGCTGAACCGGAACGTGAAGAGTTGGAGAAGCTGCCTCCGCAGCTGTCTAAGGTCATCTTGAAAAAGAAAAAGGTAGCCCCTCCGCCACCGCCTCCTAAACCTGAAAAGAAAGAGGAGAAGAAACCGGAGCCGAAGGAAGAAAAGCCTAAGGAGCAGCCAAAGCCTAAAAAAGAGAAGCCAAAACCGAAACCTGATCAGAAAAAGCTGGAACAGGCCAGGGAAAAGGCAAAAAGCTCTGGTCTTTTGAAGCATACTGATGCATTAAAAGAACTAAGACAATCTCTGGATCTGGGCACCTTGGCAAAAGGTTCTACCGTTAATCAGGGTGGCAAAGAAGCGACCAAGGTTGAACGTGCCGTCATCGCATCAAAAGCGACCACTGGCAGTGGTGGTGTTTCTGCGTCGGGTGTTTCCCGTGGTACTGCTGGTTCCGGGCTTCAGGGGCAAGCAGTAAGTGAACTGAACGATGAAACTGCATTGGCTGATATGGCTGCCGAGGCAGAGCAGAAAGCCAGAGCCGGTAAGAAAGGTAAACGAACTGATGAAGAAATTCGTCGGGTCTTTGATGCGAACAAAGGTCCAATGTTTACCATCTACAATCGTGCGTTGCGTAAGAATCCGTTGTTAGAAGGTAAAGTGAAATTTGAATTCACAATTGAGCCGGACGGGTCGGTTTCTGCATGTCGTGTCGTTTCAAGTGAGCTAAATGATGCAAAACTGGAGAAGCGTTTGGTGGCCAGAATCAGACTCTTCGACTTTGGGGCTCGCGATGTCGAGCGCGGAACCTACCAACTATGGTATGAATTCACCCAAGGCTAAGGCTCGGGGTAAGCGAGGTAATAGGATGAAGAACTTAACATTGTTGATTATTACTTTGCTTACTTCTGTAGTAAGTCATGCAAGTTGCAGTTATTTACCTCAGGGAATTATCGATGCTTGGGCCGGGGATCGTAATTTATGGACGAATACCTTGGCCTATGAGCCAGTGATGGAGGGAACGTATCCTGATCTGGCGTTATCCGCTTTTCGTATTACCCACTTGGATGAGCACAGTTTTATTTATGAAGCGGGTGTCCGCTCAGGTGATCAGATTGTCGCTGTAAACGAAGTGCCGGTAGGGGATTTGGAAGCACTTTCGTTATTTCTTGAGAGCGTCTCCCAGCAACAGGAAATCAGCTTGGCTTTTAAGGAAAGAGAGACAATACGATTTCTTAACGCCAGCTTAAACCCCGAATTACAGTGCTTCTCTGATCACAAGTAACTAATTCTTGCGATGAGCGTTTCAGGGGTTAGAGCGCATATTGAATTAGTCGAGCGCCTTTAGTTTCGATTCAATCCAGCTGATGATGTGTAATCCTACTTCTTGTCGATTCACTTCATTCAGCATTTCATGTCGGCCTTGTGAATAGATCTGTAGGTCGACATCCTTTATGCCTGCATCGGTATAGTGACGCGAAAGGGCGATCAACCCACTTCCAAAATGTCCAACAGGATCTTCCTGTCCGCCAAAGATAAGCACAGGTGTGTCAGGGGATACTTGTTTAAATGCGTCAGACTGAGAAATATTAGAAAGCCCGGCTAACAAATCGCACCACAGTTGCGTGGTACAGATGAACCCGCAATGAGGGTCTTCAATGTATTTTCTGACTTCTGTAAGGTCGCTGGAAAGCCAATCGTAGTTGGTTTGATTGGGCTTGAAGCGTTGATTGAAGCTTCCAAAGGTGAGCTTTTCAATCAGTTTGCTTCTGTATCTTGGGCCTTTGCGAAGCTTTTCTAGCTTGGCAACAACCCGCGCGGCTTTGTATTTGATCGGTGCGCTGTAGTTACTGCCCGACAGAATGAGGCCGGTAATGTCTGGCTGATATTTAAAAACATACCCCTGGGTGATAAAAGAACCCATGCTGTGGCCCATTGAGAAAATAGGCGTGGAGCCGTGGTTTTTACGAATCAGGGACTGAACTTCGTTCATGTCAGATAAAACCAGATCCCAACCCTTATGGTCACCGTAATGGCCAAGCATATCTTTGGCGCCTGTGTGTCCATGTCCTCTGTGATCATGGGCATAAACGGCGATGTTTCTGGCGACGCATTGCTCGGCAAATCGTTCATATCGTTTGCTGTGCTCAGCCATGCCATGCGCAATATGAATAACTGCTTTGATTTCGGTGGATTGATCCGGTAGCCAGCATCGGTAAAAAATTGAGGAGTTATCTGTTCCGTGAATTGTGCCAGTACTGCTTTCCATTAGGTCAGGTCCGTTGACGTCAGTAAGTGATCTGAGAGATGTAAAAGGTGAGATACTAACCCGAAAGGCCGTTGGATAGGAAGGGACTCGGCAAGGATACGAGAACCAAACGGCGCTTTTCGACAAAAGGGGCGCAATAAAGCCGCATTAAGTATTCACAAAAGTTTTCATTATTGATACTGTCCATGTTCTAAAAATAAATAATCTCTAAATAGAACAACAACAATACGAACAGGGACCTATACTATGGATGCCAATTTTTGGAGTGGCAAACGCCCACCCGGTGTCGTTGACACCATCAATCCTGATGAATTCAAAAACGTTGTAGAAGTACTTGAAACGTCTGTTAAGAAATACGCTGACCGTCCTGCATTTACCAGTGTGTTCAAGACATTTACCTGGGGTGATATCGATCGCCTGAGTGCCGACTTCGCAGCTTACCTGCAAAACCATACCAGCTTGCAACCGGGTGATCGTGTTGCGATTCAAATGCCGAACATTGTGCAATTCCCGATTGCTGCATATGGTGCACTTCGTGCTGGCATGGTGTTAGTAAACACTAACCCACTTTATACCGTTCGTGAGATGAAGCACCAGTTCAATGACTCTGGTGCAAAAGCCTTGATCTTCATGGACACCTTTGGTGATAAAGTTCAGGAAGTGTTGCCGGAAACCGGTATTGAACATCTGATCGTAACCAGCCTGGCTGATATGCGTGAAGCGCCTAAGCGTTGGTTGATTAACGGTGCTGTGAAGCACATCAAAAAAATGGTACCTGAATTTAACTTGCCGCAAGCGGTTAAGTTCCGTTCTGCTTTGAAGCAGGGCGCTAAACACCAAATGAAACTTGCTAGTCCGAATTCAGATGACGTGGCAGTGCTTCAGTATACCGGTGGTACAACGGGTGTTGCTAAAGGCGCTATGCTGACTCATCGCAATCTGGTTTCAAATATGCTTCAGGTTCGAGCGTCTCTGCAGCAAGAAAACCCGCAGACGGGCCGTCCGTTCATGGATGTCGGCAATGAAACCATCATTGCGCCTCTTCCTCTTTATCATATCTACGCGTTCACGTGTCATTGTATGTGTATGATGTCACTGGGTAACCACAGTGTACTGGTTGCTAACCCACGTGATCCGGAGATGTTCATCAAGATCATCAAGCCATTCCAGTTTACTGCATTTGCTGGCCTGAACACCTTGTTCGTAAGCTTGCTACATCATCCTGAGTTCAAGAACCTGGACTTCAGCAAACTTAAAATGACTTTATCCGGTGGTACTGCCCTGGTTCGTGCAACGGCTGACAAGTGGAAAGAAGTGACAGGCTGTGACATCGGTGAAGGTTACGGTATGACTGAAACCTCACCAGCGGTATGTTTGAGCCCTGTGGGTGATTACATTAAGCACGGTACTGTTGGTCTGCCAGTTGCCTCAACTGAGATACGTTTGGTTGATGACGACGGTCAGGACGTTGCTGCGGGTGAACGTGGTGAGCTGTGTGTTCGCGGTCCTCAGGTAATGAAAGGTTATTGGAAGCGTCCTGAAGCGACAGCAGAAACCTTCCTTGACGGTGAATGGCTTAAGACGGGTGACGTTGCGGAAGTTGATGAAGATGGTTACATCTCCATTGTTGACCGTAAGAAAGATATGATTCTTGTATCCGGCTTTAACGTTTATCCGAATGAAATTGAAGACGTAGTAGCCAAACTGCCAGGTGTAGAGCATGCAGCAGCGATTGGTATTCCTGATGAAAAATCAGGCGAAGCTGTGAAATTGTTCATCGTTCCTGATGATAAGAATCTTACTGTTGATCAGGTTAAGGCGTATTGCCGTGAAAACCTGGCTGGTTATAAGATTCCTAAGCATTATGAGTTCCGTGAAGAACTACCAATGACAAACGTTGGTAAGATCCTTCGTCGTGAACTGCGTGATGCGGAGTTGGCATCTAACTAAGCTGATGTTTGCCGGGCTCACATTGTGGGCCTGACACTAAAGAACCCCTGAGTTGTGTTCCTTTCTTACAGATAGGTATACGTCAGGGGTTCTTTTGTATTAACTGTCTTTAAATGAACAAGAATTAATGTTCTTTACCTTCTCTACGAGGCAGAAAGCTGGTACGCTTCTGCCTCACTCGTTTATGGGTCGTAAAAAATTTAGGATGGAGCTCGGTAGGAGGCTATATGATTGAGAATTTCTGGAAGGATAAATACCCGGAAGGTATTCCTAGTGAAGTAGATGTAGAGAAGTACAACTCCGTTGTCGAGGTTATGGAAGAGTCCTTCACAAAGTTTGCTAATAAACCTGCGTTTACCCATATGGGTCGAACCATGACTTACGGCGAACTAGAGACACTCTCTGCTCAATTCGCTTCCTACCTCCAGAATCACACCACTTTAGAAAAAGGCGACCGCATCGCCGTTCAGCTTCCTAACATTGTTCAATACCCTGTCGTTGTTTTCGGTGCAATGCGTGCCGGTATCATCGTGGTTAATACAAACCCTTTGTATACTGAACGTGAGATGGAGCATCAGTTTAATGATTCTGGTGCAAAAGCTTTGGTGTGTTACGCAGGTATGGCGTCGTTGGCGCAAAACGTGGTTCCGCGTACAGGTGTGAAGCATGTTATCGTTACTGAGATTGCCGATCTTCACCCATTCCCTAAAAAGCAAATCATTAACACTGTTGTTAAGCGTGTTAAGAAAATGGTTCCGGCTTACGATAACCTGGAACACATCACCCTGAATAAGGCCCTTAAGCTAGGCAGCAGCGGTCGTTTTGATCGTGTTGTGGCTAATCGTGATGACATTGCTGTACTTCAGTATACTGGCGGTACAACTGGTGTTGCTAAAGGTGCAATGCTGACTCACGGTAATCTGATTTCTAACATGTGTCAGGCACACGTGTTCTTTGAAGCGGTATTGAATGAAGGTCAGGAAACGGTAATTGCTCCGTTACCTCTGTACCACATTTATTCTTTCACTGTGAACTGCATGATTATGATGTACACAGGTAACCACAGTGTATTGATTCCTAACCCGCGTGATATTCCTGGTTTCATTAAGGAACTAGGCAACTGGGATTTCTCAGGCATGCTGGGTATCAATACCTTGTTCGTTGCGCTGTGCAACAACGAAGACTTCCGTAAGCTCGACTTTAGCTCTTTGAAGTTGACGATTTCCGGTGGTATGGCACTAACTAAAGATGCTGCGGATCAGTGGGAGCAAGTAACAGGTTGTATCGTATCTGAAGGTTACGGCATGACTGAAACATCCCCGATCGTTTCTTTCAATCCGCCAGGTTATGGTCAGATTGGTACTATCGGTATCCCTGCTCCAAATACTATCTGTAAGACCATTGACGATGACGGTAATGACCTGCCATTAGGTGAGCCTGGTGAGTTGTGTGTGAAAGGTCCTCAGGTAATGAAAGGTTACTGGCAGCGTCCTGACGAAACGGCTAAGACTATCACCGAAGACGGTTGGTTGAAGACGGGTGATGTGGCAGTAATCAAAGACGATGGTTACATGAAGATCGTTGACCGTAAGAAAGACATGATTATTGTATCTGGTTTCAACGTGTACCCTAACGAACTGGAAGACTTCATTGTAAGTCACCCGGATATTGTTGAGTGTGCTGCAGTTGGTGTGCCGGACGATAAGAGTGGTGAGGCAGTTAAGGTTTTTGCGGTTACTACAAATAAGAACCTGACTGATAAAGAACTTCGTGATTTCTGTCGTGATGGTT
>JBFHTA010000107.1:0-12464 GCA_041590855.1 Pseudomonadales bacterium | reverse complement strand
TGTTCAAGGGATAGAATGCCTGAGTGGATCTGGTAGTTCAGTTTGTTCTTTTGACTGGTTTCCAGTTTTTCACTGAATTCTTCCATAGATATAATACTGGCCTGGACTAATGAAGCCGCCTCTTGATCCCTTAAAATATCTAGCTGTTCTTGAAAGCTTTGGTACAAAGCAATGGACTTCTGCTGTGCCAGTTCACCTGTGCTCGCGGTGACTTCAAAATTCATCATCGAGGTTTGATCCACCAGCTTGATACGAGGCTTGCCGAATTCTTTTTCGCTCATATCCAGTTTTGATGCGGCTCGCTTAAGAACGGTTTGGCTTAATGCCAAATGTTTGTAATTCACCTTAGGATCGAGATTTGAACTGCTGAACGGGGTCGTAGCTGTGGCACTTGCCTGACCTATGCTGTCGAGGTTTACCGAATGCCCTTTTCCAACACTGGGAATGATTAAAATCCATTTACTGGCATATTGGGGGGCAGATAAAGCCAGCATTACGCCAATGGTGATCCAGATAAATAAACTGGAGGTGATGAACGTAGCGATATAAAGGGTGCGCCGATCCTTTGGCTTTAAATGACTGCCGTTTCTTAGCCAGTAGTAGACGTTTGTTATGCGTGTTGTTTGCTCAGTGGGTGCCATTGTCGTTCACTCACAAAAACGGAATAGGAAGCAGCAGGTCACGAATAGTACGAGCGATGTCACGAAGATTACTGACCTCGGAGTCGTAGCAGACGATACTGTCATTGGGCAACAAATACGGGTTGATGCCAGCGTTACCCGGTTGTTTCAAGAGGTCTTCAATTTGACGTTCAATGGTAATGGGTGTCTGCCTGACGGGGTCACGGGTAACCAAAACCACAGTTCGGTCACTGTTGGTGGACGCGCTGCCTCCGGCGCAGTTTCCAGAGATCGCAGCGGTATGTAAACGGGATCCATAGGGAAGACTGGTTGAATGTCTGCCAACCGCCGAGCTGGCGTTATTGAGTGCGGGCACGGTCAGGTTTGAGATGTAAATTCTTAGGCCTGGCGGGGTAATAGGCGAGGGGGAAAATAGACCGCTTTGCGGCAGCCCAAGACTGGGTACACGAATGAAGTCGCCGTGCATCAGTTTGAAATCCTCGGTTGGGTAGCCTTCTACTAACCCTCTTAGGTCTGCAATGAGGGTACCGCTGGCACGAACAATTTCAATGCGACTGATATCGGCGTCGGGGCGAACTCCCCCAGTGGCTAATAATGCAGAGGAAAGTTTTCGCGAGAGTGCCAGGGTTTCGCCCTGAGTGTTGAAGTCCTTAGACGCTTCCTCTTGGCTGCGATGATTGATAACAACTTGGCCTTCATTGAAAACGGCACCATTCACAAAGACGGTAATGGGGGCCCACTCTTGTACTGTGATACTGACGTTCGCCATGCCCTTTTGATAAATCTGTTTATGTTCCAGGTTGGCATTGATTACTGCTTCCAGTTCGTGGGGTTTCATACTGAACGCTTGAATGGGGGGCAGGAACGGGAGCTTCAGATAGCCGTTCATACCAATTTCATACAGCCCTGAATAGACGTCCATGGCTGAGCCAAATACTCCGTTAGCCCATTGATTGGAGGGTAACCAGAGGCGAATGCGATCTCCGGGCGAGAGCCCAGGTGGTTTCTGTATACCAGGGTGAATAAAAGGTTGGGCAATTGATCGTTTGGCAGAGGTTTGATCTTCCAGGTACGCTTGATATAGCTGTTCAGGCCCTATGTATTGTATGACTTGGTTTAGCGATTCTGGTGATTGCTCCAGCCAGTGCGCCGGGTAGGAGTGTTGTTGAGTATGTTGAGTCGCAACGCGTGGCGAAGCACATGCCATCAGGTTTAGCACCAAGAAAATAACTTTTGATAGGATAAACAGCTTCATAAGTCATTAAGCCACAGCTTTCAGGTCATCGAGGGCGTTGTGAATGTCCTCATAAATGGCCAGGATTTCATGGAGACGAGTGAGTTCGAGTAATGCACGGACATTATTATTCGGTGACAATAACGCTGCCTTGCCTTCGTCTCTTACTTGCTTATATATACTGACCAATACGGCCAGTCCGCTGGAATCAACAAAGGATACGGCTTCCATGTTCATCAGTATCCTTGAATATCCATGATTGAGTATGTCTTGCAGTGCGCCACGTACTTCGTCGGCATTTGCCAGGGTGATCGTCAAAGGTAGCTCTACAAGAATGACGGATTGGTATTTTTTCGTGGTGAGTTTCATTGTTATCTCCTCTCTCACAATTGCTTCTCATAGCAATATTTTCAATTTGTGTGCCAGGTTTTTAATAAAATGGTGTTTTTAATTTATTGATTAATAAGGGGTTTTAATTGCTCTTTGTTGATTTGAATGGTATTTGCATTTTGCGAATTACTTTGCAAAGCAGTTGCAGAGAAAAGGCTGATGACGTGTGCTGCTGTGTTGTCGGGTGTCCTGGCTGTCCGAGTGGGATCAAACGGATTAGGCATGTTCGAACTTCAGTGATGATAGGCTATGCTGTTGTCAGGTATGGCCAAAAAGTAGGGCTTCAGGATTAAAACCTGAGGAGGTTAAAAAGGAGCTAAAATGGTCACATCTAATGCTGATCGAGTCGCATCAAGGAGGGTATTACGATAAACCGTAGTGCTTCTTAAGAATAAGGGAGTTTATCCCTCTAAAGTGATGGTAGTGGATTTCATCTATGTAATCCCTAATGATTGGCCAACCACGTCCTGAGAGCGCAGTAGACTCGGGGTAGTTAATCTCTGAAGGGGGGGGGAACCTGGGTGACCAGTAGGTCATGGTGATCGTGAGCTGTTGATCTGAGAAGTGAAAATGGACTCGTATAAACCTATGCTCCCTTGATGGTTCGGGACTGTGTTGAATAATATTATTTAACACTTCTGCCACGACGACACGCGCTTGAAAACTTAAAGTATCGTTCAACTCTAATTCTACGCAATAGGCTTCAAGTCGCTGCAGGATACCGCTGACTTCTGAATGTAAATAGCGGATGGAAAGCGTTCGAGCAGCCATGTTGATTCTCCTGGTGCATATGCCTTTATAGTTTCTGTCTGTTATTTCAGCTTATTTGTTCTTAAGTGACGGAGCGTTAGGAGATATCTACCGAGTGAGGTGTATAGTGCGTTTTTTCAAGCATCATGATGGAAATATCATCATCTGCTTGATCAGCCCCCATCAATCGTGTCATTAACTCAGGGAAGCAGTTATGTAATCGATCTAATGGATACTTGGTGACCTTTTCCAACAGATGTTGTAGTTCTTTTTGCCCAAATGATTTCCCGTTCTTTTGTGGGCAGCTAAACAGACCGTCCGAATGAAGAGTGAGTCTGTCCCCTTCTTTCATCACAAAGTGATGATCTTCATAGCTGGCTTCGGGGAGCATCCCAATTGGAAAGCCACCGGTTCCGATGGTGGAAATGCCGGTGTCGTGAGACTGTAAGATCGGGTGTGGCATGCCCGCCTGGCTTAATATCCCTTTTCCAGTGGCGACGTTCAAAACGCCGTAGATCATGGTGTAGTAGTCTTGGCAGTCGTCATTGTGAAAACGTTTATTTAATGAGTTTAAAACAGTACTGGGTGCTTTGGTGCTGACACCACGAGTGGTTGGGTGGATACTCACTAATCGGTTGGATTCGCTGGTGTCGGTCAGCAATCGAGTAATGTTAAAAGAGTGCATCGCGGCTCTGACACCATGTCCCGCCACATCAATGTGGTAAAACGCCAGTAAGGTTTCACTGAGAGGTAAGATGTTAAAGGCATCGCCTGCTACGCCGTGAACGGCTCTAAAATAATGAGCAATGGCGACACCGTTATAGTCCTGGTTTTCGTTTGGTAAAAGACTGCGCTGAAGTTGCTCCGCAGCTTTCAGGTCTCGTTGCATTTGCAGGTTTGTTTCGGTTTCTCTAGTCAATGCATGAGCTACGGTTTGGGTTTGTTGTTCCAGAGTGTGGCGCATGGTGACAATTCGTTGGCCTGCTAATAAACGAACTCTTAGCTCTTCCCTATTGAAGGGCTTGGTAATGAAATCGTCTGCGCCTGCATCCATTGCGGCGATTAAATCGCATTTGGCGTCACGTCCGGTCAGTAAAATGAAGTAAGGGGCCGGAGTAGCTCGTGAGTGTAATTCCTGACAAAGGCTAAAGCCATCCATTTTGGGCATTCGCCAGTCACTGAGAATTATATCTATGCGTTGATTATCAAGAATCTCTAGCGCTTCTTCACCGTTGTTGGCGGTGACCACATGATATTCCAGCTTTTTCAGGATCGCAGCGAGAATCGATTGTTCGGACAGTGAATCCTCTACCAGAAGAACCTTCAACAGCGCATCTGTCTTTGGATGGGGCCTAATTGCTGTATTTGACTGGCTCATTCGGTGTCTCCTCTTATTAGGTGCCCGAGCGCATTGTTACTGTCTTAGGCAATGATGTTGGGAACTGTGTTAACGGTATACCGCAAATTGTGGGCCATAGTTTGGATTTTTCCGAAGCCAAAGCTGAGTATGAGTTGTTTTACTGTCTGTGGTCGTAAATTCGCTCTTTGGTTTGCAAAATGCACTGCAGTACGCTAGTACAAATAGAGAGCTTAAGAATTAATAAATCAAGGGTATATCATGACCACCTTATGTCAGGATGTTATTGATCAGTTGGTAGCCGATACCTCTCAAGAGTTGCTTCCAGTTATGGTGGGTAGTTTCATTAAAGAGTTGGAGCTTAAGCGCGATCTGGTTATTCAGGCCAACCGGGATCAACAGTCGACAAGCTTGAGGGAACTGGCCCATTCATTGAAAAGCTGCGCATCGACGTATGGAGCACTCAGACTAAGGCAGGCCGCAAAACAGCTGGAAGACGCTGCCGCACTGGATCAGCGTGATGCATATCAGGTACTTATCCTTCAATTACAGACGACGTTGGACGAAACGCTGGACGTATATCGTACGTATTTGGACAACTTGAATTGAGGCTACCCATCAACACTTCATAGTCAAGCACGGAGGCAGAGTAATCATGGTCACATTGGAAGAGCGAGCCAGGGTATTACTGGTTGAAGACAACACCTCGACTGCGCTGGTATATCGAAGTTATATGGAGCATGAGTATGACGTAACAGTTGCCTACACCGGTCAGGAAGCTGTCGATTGTTTTTACGAAGGCAAGTTTGCAATTGCTTTGATTGATATTCACTTACCGGATATGTCGGGTCTGGAGGTTATGAAGGTGCTGTTAAAGAACAACAGCCGATTGCCTGTGGTAATCATGACCTCGGATACCGGTCATGATGTGGTAGTTGAAGCGATGAAAATGGGGGCAAAAGACTTTCTGGCCAAGCCCTTTGATAAAGCGCGTTTGTTGGTTACTTTGGCGAATTGTATTAAAGAGCATAAGCTGGAGACTCTGGTTCAGGACTATGAGAAGTCGGCCCCCCGTCAGGGGCTTCATAATATGATCGGCGCTTCGCTACAAATGCAAACGGTATATCAGATCATCGAAAGTGCGGCCAGCAGCCGCGCCACAGTCTTTATTACCGGAGAAAGCGGTACGGGGAAAGAGTTATGTGCAGAGGCGATTCACCTACAGAGTAATCGTGCTGACAGACCCTATGTTGCGTTGAATTGTGCAGCAATCCCTCGTGATTTAATTGAGAGTGAAATATTCGGCCATACCAAAGGAGCCTTCACCGGAGCTGTGACAGCTCGGGAGGGAGCCGCCAGCAGGGCGGATAGTGGAACCCTATTTCTAGATGAAATCGGTGAAATGCCTCTGGATCTTCAAAGTAAATTACTTCGTTTATTGCAGTCTGGCACATTTCAGCCAGTAGGGAGCAGTAAGGAGCGTTCGGTTGATATCCGTTTTATTTGTGCAACGAACCGTGATCCATTGGAAGAAGTTGCTAAAGGTCGGTTTCGTGAAGACTTGTATTATCGTTTACATGTGATACCGATCCATATGCCTCCTCTCAGAGATCGGGGCAAAGACAGTTTATTGATTGCCAGCAAGTTATTGGCAGAGTACAGCATGGATGAGGGCAAGCGATTTAGGGATTTTGATGAACCCACACAGACGTTTATGCTGAACTACCCTTGGCCTGGCAATGTTCGGGAACTCAGCAATGTGATTCGAAATATTGTGGTGCTAAATGAGGGGGATCAGATCACGCTTGATATGCTCCCTGCCATGATCAGGGATGATCGAAGTGAGTCAATTCCGGCCTCTCAGGGCGGCCAAGGATACACGAGTCAAGGATCTGCTATACAAACAGGCGGCGTTAGCCATACTTCAGCCGAAATCCAGCACAATGATTCGCATATTGCAACGCAGAATAAGGAAATGGCACCTTCAGATATCCGCCCGCTTTGGCTGCAAGAGAAAGAGATTATCGAGCGTGCGATTGCAGTATGTGGCGGAAATATCCCCAAAGCTGCTGCATTTCTAGATATTAGTGCTTCGACCATTTACCGAAAAAAGCAGCAGTGGGAAGCCTCTGATCCACTGTAATTACGTCTTTTCTAAACGAAAGGTATGGTTTACTGCTTTATCAGCAGGTATGCCTTTTCACAGGTTACTTCTGTTTCTATTTTATTTTCTTTATTCGCTTGGCACATTCTCTGCTGTGACCTTCTCATAATCGTCTGGTTGAGCTTCGTTCGGTTAACGAAATGTCGCAAGCAGGCTAACCCGAGTTAATGCTGGAGAATGAACATGAAGAGCGGAGAACTCACAGAGGTAACAAGTGATGCAGGTGAAACGGGCGAAAAGAATACTTCGTCTCGCTATAAAATTCTCCTGGCGGATGACGATGGTTCTTTTCGTACCTTAGCATCTCATGCTTTAGGTCGATTTGAATATGATGTACTAACTGTAGCGGATGGATTAGAAGCGATTAAGCGTACAACCAGTCAGCATTTCGATGCAATTTTATTAGATGCAAAGATGCCTGTAATTGATGGCTTCGAAGTCTGCAGTAAGCTGCAAAGTAAACTTGGCGATCACTGCCCGCCGATCATTATTTCGACAGGGCTGGAAGATGATGAGTCCGTGAACCGGGCGTTTGAGGTAGGGGCTGCCGACTATGTACACAAGCCCGTAAATTGGACAGTTCTGGCAGGAAAGCTGAAATACTTATTGATGCCTCCCTCTTCTCAGCATCAGACTAATCTTTTGGAAAAAGATATCCATAGAGTAATTTCAGCCTCAACAGGTGCGCACTTGGTACTTGACCGTGAGGCGGTTATTACTGCTGTCAATGGGGTGACTGCGCTTCCTCATTCAGCAACCTATTCATTTAAAATCGGGTCGTGTCTGTTTGAATGTGTTTCTCGAGACTCGGTCAGTAAGATTTTAGACGGTTGGCAACGGTTGCTAAAACTCGGGGAATCGGGGCCGGTATTGCTAGCCAATCATGACGATACGAATCCCTATGTTCTTGAATTAAATTTTGTCGAGTTTCGAGCGAATAGCATCCTTTGCTTGATCAATGATTGTACGGGACATTATTTAGCTGAGCAGCGCATCTTTGATTTAGCATTTTTAGACCAAACCACAGGAGCCGGAAACCGGGAACATCTGATTAACTGGGTAAATCAAAACATCAGTGCCCTTGATGTTATGGAAAATTGTGCAGTGTTACGCGGTCAGATCAAAAACTACTTTGACCACGAAATCAGACTGGGACGGGCAGGGCTCGACGCTATCGCAGTTCATGTTATTGACCGTCTCAATCAATGGTGCAGTGAGCAGAATTTACAAAAGTACTTAGGGGAGTCCACCAGCGGCTTTGTTGCACGCCTAACTGAAGATGAGGTGGCGATGGGGCTGGTTGGTAACTTTAATGTTTCGGCGTTAGAAAAATTTGCGCAAGACCTATTGAATGATTTAGGTCGTCCCCTGGATTTAGACGCCAACACCATTCTTTTGGACATTGAGCTGGGGTTAGCTGACAGCCCTCATGTGGGTAGAAATCCGGCAGAACTGCTCAATGCCGCATCGTTAGCGATGAAGGTGCCAAACAAAGCATTCTCAGATCAACTGTTTTGTTTCAACGAGTCAGTGAGAGAGCAGATCCGTCTACAAGCTAATATGGAGAGATATCTGCACCGTGATATAGAGCAGTGTCAGCTGCATATGGCCTATCAACCCAAAGTGGATGCTACATCGCTTAAGTTAGTGGGCATTGAGGCATTATTGCGTTGGAACTGCAAAGAACTTGGTAATGTATCTCCTGCTGTGTTTATTCCATTGGCCGAACAATGCGGTTTGATGTCTCAGCTCAGTCAAATGGTTGTTGAATTGGTGTTGGATCAGCTAGTCGCCTGGCGGGGTACCGCGACAGGGGAAATACCCGTTGCCATTAATGTCTCCGGGTCGCATCTGGGTACGAACAACTTTGTTTGCGATTTGGCTCGGGAGTTAAATCAGCGGGATATTGAGCCGCATCTTATTGAATTGGAAGTTACTGAGAGTGTCATGATTGACGGGCAGAATCGTGCGATTAAAAACCTCCAACAGCTACAAGAGCAAGGTATCAAAATCTCGGTAGATGACTTTGGCACTGGGTATTCCTCCTTCAGTTATTTGAGAAGCCTGCCTGTTGATGCATTAAAGATTGACCGTAGTTTTGTACAGAACATTCATGTGGATCCCAAGGCGCTCGCTATAGCCAAAGCCATTATTACGGTCGGTCAGGAACTGTCGTTGGTAGTTATTGCTGAGGGTGTCGAGACAATTACTCAGTTGGAAACACTGAGAGACTTAGGGTGCCACATCATTCAAGGGTTCTTCACTGGTCGGCCTGTCATGCCGGAAGAGGTTATCTCTGAAGCCGAAAGTGCGCTCTTTGCGGCTGCCAGTTAAATAACATAAAACTGCTACGGCATGTGTCGTATATAACGATTCTCAAGCAGGTGGGGTATTAGTATGAACAACAATAAACTGTCGAAGAGCTGGGACTGCACAGTCCGCTCAATCAAAGCCAGCCTGATCATTGTTGCGGGGGGGATTGCTGGTTGTTCAGGCGGAGGCGGCGGATCTAGCAGCTCGGAATCTACTGTTGAACCCATACAGTCGGTGGACGACGGGGGGACTGTTTCGACGGCGTTATCTGAGCATCAAGCCTCTCAGACCTTCTCGTTTGGCTTGTATCGCTCCGTAGAGCTAGTCATTGATCTTAACCAATACGCCAGTCAAATCGAGGCGGACTATTACGTCGTGAAGTTGTCTGACCTGGATTCGAACACAATATATCTGGCGGTACATCAGCCTCAGGATGAAGTTCAGCTTCGTTTTTCGGCACCATATTCCCAGCGTTCGGCATGGCTGGAGGTTTACACAGAGTTATCTGATCAAGGTTTTGTCCTAGAGGAGATCCCGCTATGATTTATTCACGCGTCTATCAAGTGTTTTTGTTTTGTATGTTGTTTTCATTGCCCCTAAGGGCGGAGGTCGTTTCTTTTCATTTTGCCGATACTATTAAATCAAACGGTACTGGGTCGATTAACCTGTTGAAGGCGGCTAATAGTCGAAGAGATATTACACCTTCGGTATTGGAAGCCTTTCGTCAGGATGGTGGGGGTAACCTGATTTTTGCTGTGGATGTCAATGAAGCGGCCAGTGGCAGTGAAAGTGCCGACTCTCAAGGGGTAGCGATTAAAAGTGCCCGTTTGGTGGTGACTTTTACGTCGGAAGCAAGGGAGTATACGGAATACAAAACCATCACTCGGACAATCATTGACCCGATAGGAACGGACGCCAGGGCTATTTTTTCAACGCTGATAGGCACGGCGGGAACCGATCGCATTTCATCCCACCCTGATAGTGAGTTGGCAGGCTCGTCATTGGATGCGACTCTGCGGATACCAGTGGATATTGATTTGTCTCTGGCGACGAGCATTAACCTGCATATAGAACTGTTGGAGACGGAAGTGTCACTTGGCGATCCTGAGGCATTCTACGACTTCAGCAATGGTTATGAATCCATTGCTTTATTGTCGAGGGAAGATGCAGATTATTTAGATGCACTAGCGGCTGGCCGATTGTCTGCCCCGTTGGTGATGACCGAAGATGCTTCAGGGGCAGGCTACAGTTGGATGTATTACCCTTCCAGTCAAAGCTACTATGTGGCTGCTTATGAGGACTTATTTCCCGACAAAGGCGATTACGACTTTAATGATCTGGTGGTGGCCTATCAAGTAGCCGTTGGTGTGGGTAGTAATGCCGCCGTTGATATTATTCAGGGCAATGGTTTTTTGGTCGCGCGAGGCGGGGTATATAACCACGATTGGCGTCTTAGAATCGAGATGCCGACCGGCACCAGCGGAACCGCGACAGTAAATTTCTTTCCAGCGGATTCTGAAACCCCTTATTCGGGCTACCCAAAGACTGTTGCGGTGGTTGATGATATTGACTTAGCGCTGGTTCAATCGGTCGATGATTATTTCTATGACGGTGCCTTGCCTTATGTGAATACCTTGGTTGAGCAACAGGTTCTGAAAGGCCCTCGCTTCGAGTTTGCTGTAAATCTCGATAATCCGGTGGCTCAGAATAAGATAGGCTTGGCTCCGTTTGATCCGTATTTGTATGTTTATGATACCCAGCACGAAATTCACTTGGTGGATAAGTCTCCCGTTCTGGCTTATTCAAATACGACCATTCAAGGGTTATCCGGTTTTCGTGACGAGAGTGGTTTCCCGTTTGCGTTACTCTTGCCAGACTATTGGGAACCTCCATTGGCGGCGGTTGATATTGGTTTGGCCTACCCTGAATTTATTGATTTTGTGGGAAGCTCGGGTGTCACTTCAACGGATTGGTTTATGAGACCGATGAGTGACAAAGTGAAAGCACTTAATTTTAGACATTGGTAATTAGCTAAGGAAAAGAGCGCTGCAGCCTGACTACAGACCTAAGTTATAAAAATATGTGATGTATTTTCACTATTGGCCAGCGCTCTCCATCTTCTTCAACCGCTTACTCAGCGCGGGCTGGGAAATCCCGATCAGTGAGCAGGCGATGGATTGATTGCCTTCGGCACGTCGCATGGCTTCCTGAGCCAGTAAGTCCGAGACTTCCGACATTTGTGGCAAAGGTTCATCCGGATTGAAGACATTTCGGGTGGTGGTTTCGGTGGTTGAAACGGACGGCATCGTTCCGTCGCTGGTGGCGTCGATGGCTTTTTTGAAGGCGTTCATCGAGAGCATTCGGGATTTGTGCAGGCTCATGGCGTCAAAGGCCATGGCGCGTAGTTCCCGTACGTTACCAGGGAAGCTGTAGTTCTTCAGTAACACCAGCAGTTCTTTGGGGATGCTGGGTTTGTTCTTTTCCAGTTCGTTCGCCGCTTCGTTGAGAAAGTGTTCAAGCAGTAACGGGATGTCGTCCTGGCGTTGGCGCAGTGGTGGGATTTCCACATGATGGGTTCGCAGTCGGTAGTAGAGGTCTTTACGAAATTCGCCGTTGGCTTGTTTATCGGTGAGGTTTTGATGGGTGGCAACCACCACGCGGGCGGACAGCGTTTTCGGCTTGTCGCTGCCCAGCGGGAAGTAATCGCCTTCTTGCAACAGTCTGAGCAGTTTGACCTGGGAGGCCATGCTTAGATCGCCGATTTCATCGAGAAACAGGGTGCCGCCAGCGGCTTGTTCAATTAAGCCGGGGCGTGCGCGATCCGCGCCGGTAAAGGCGCCTTTCTGATGCCCAAACAAGGTATCTGAGAAGACGTTGTCGTCGAGCCCGGCCACATTGACGGTGATCAGTGGGCCGGTTTGTTTGCTGAGTGCGTGGGCGGCTTTGGCGAACAGTTCTTTACCGACGCCACTTTCGCCTGTAATCAGTAAGGGTTGTTGGCTGGCGGCGATGGATTCGAGATATTGGAACACCGAGCGCATGCCTTGATCGGCGGTGATGATATTCTCAAAAACCTCCGGGTTCTCAAGGGTGTTGTTCAGTACCCGTTTGCTGAGTTCCTGATTCTCGAGTTTCAGCTCTAAGACTTGAATCGCACGATTAATGCCTTCCACCAAACGATCTTCTTCGGTGGTTTTGACGAAGTAATCAAAGGCTCCGAGGTGGAGACAATCCACCGCTGTTTTCACCTGATTTAAGCCGCTTAAAATGATCACGCTGATTTCCGGGTATTGTTCGGTGATCTGTTCAAGCAGTTGATCGCCAGATATATGAGGCATGGTGAGATCAAGAATCACCAGGCCGATGTGTTCCCGTTTAAGAATGTCCATGACCATGCGGCTGTCTTCACATCGGTGAAGGTTATTAATACCGCTGCGACGTTCCAACATCATGCTCAGACTTCGAAGAAATGGGGCTTCGTCGTCTACCAGCAATACGCCAAAGGAAGGAAAGGTGTTCTTGGTCATGGTGTGTTAACTGCCTGTTGGGCTATTTATAGTTTAATTAACGAATACGTTATTCAATGGGTAAGGATAGAGTAACGGTGGTGCCTTG